>JBEIFG010000196.1:0-2688 GCA_040382555.1 Chlamydiales bacterium
CATCTCTTGTAATGCCTGCATTATTTACTAGAACATCGACAGTTCCCCATGAATGCAAAAGTTTTTGCACGGCATCATCCACAGAGGATTTGGAGGAAACGTTTACTACGTTTGAGAGAAAAACTTGGGTAGATGAAACTCTCACTGACTCCATCTCATTTACTACCTCTAAAGCTCTCTCTTGGCTTGTTCCAAAAATCGCTACGGAAGCTCCTTGTCTAGCAAACATGATCGCAATATCTCGACCAATACCTGCTGTGCCTCCAGTGATTAAAGCTCTTTTTTCATTTAACAGTTTCATACATCGAGGTCCTTAGCTAAAACTTGTAAATCTTCGACTTTTTCTATACTTAGTGTAGGTGCTGTTATACCTATTCTCTTATTCATTCCTGCCAGAGTTTTACCGCAGCCCATTTCAATAAACAAGTCTATACCGGAAGCGACCATCGATTGAATTCCTTTTTCCCATCTCACGGGTTTTGTTACCTGCTGGATAAGCTGAGCTCTTATATAACTCAGATCGTCTACATAATCTCCAAGGGTATTCATCACCAACCTAGTCGGGCTAGTATTCATAGGGACTGATTGAAGAAAAGGGGTTAGGCTATTTTGAGCAGCGGTCATAAGATCGCTATGAAAGGCACCTGAAACATCTAAAGGAAGTATTCTCTTCGCACCCTTAAGCCTGAGTTCTGCAGAGGCTTTTTCGAGAGCTTCTTTAGTTCCTGCTATAACGATTTGACCAGGACAGTTCAGATTTGCAATGCCCACCTCTTTAAATCCATGGATAGCCTCAAGAACTTGATTTTCTGCCATGCCAAGCACTACAGACATTGATCCCGGATGTGTTTGACAGGCATCATTCATGAATTGAGCTCTATTTTTTACTAATACAAGGCAATCTTTAAATGTAATTTTATTTGCTGCCACTAGCGCTGTATACTCACCCAAGCTAAGCCCTGCACATACAGAGGGAACTAAAGTGGGAAACTCTTCTTTGACCACGCGAAATATTGCATAGCTTGTAATAAAAATTGCTAGCTGACTATTCTTTGTCAAAGTTAATTCTTCTTTGGGTCCATGGAAAATTATATCAGAAAAATTATATCCCAAAATGGCATCTGCTTCTTCAAATACCTCTTTTGCAACCGGATAAGCATCATAAAAATCTTTTCCCATGCCCATATATTGCGAGCCTTGTCCCGGAAAAAGAAAAGCAATCCTAGTCCCCATGACCTTGCTCCTTTGTAAGTATCGACGATCCCCACGTTAGACCTGCACCAAATGCAGTTAAAAGAAGATTCTCACCAGATTTAATCTCTTTTTGAGCTATTAACTCATCAAGGGCTATTCCAAGAGACGATGCCGACGTATTTCCATATTTCTCAATAGTTAAAAAAACTCTTTCCATTGGCACCTCGAAACGCTTTGCTATGGCCTCAATAATTCTTACATTGGCCTGATGAGGAATCAACCAACTGATGTCACCTTCTACAAGCCCGACCTTATCCAAGCATTCTTTAGAGGAGGATTCCATGCGCCGTACTGCATGTTTAAAAACGTCCTTGCCTTCCATATGAAGATAGTGCAGGTTAGAAGAGACGGTATCTTGAGAAGCAGGCATTCTAGAGCCTCCCGCAGGAAGAATTAAAAGCTTAGATTGATCTCCGTCAGATCCTAAAGATATATCTCGAATTAAGTAACCAGGCTTCTGTCGGTCAGAAGAAATAATGCAAGCAGAAGCGCCGTCCCCGAAAAGAACACAAGTATTCCTATCTTTATAATTTACAATCGAAGAGAGTTTTTCAGACGCAATTAAGAGGATGTTGCGATACATGCCAGATTCTACAAAAGCCTTTGCTATCGCTAGACCATAAATATAGCCGGTACAAGCAGCTTGGATATCCACAGCTGCTGCTTTAGAAGCTTTGAGCTTGGATTGGATTAAGCATGCAGTGCTGGGGAACATGAAGTCGGGTGTAAGCGTAGCTACAAGGATTAGATCAATCGATTCAGCGGAAAGCTCTGCTTTTTCTAAAGCTTTTAGTGCAGCTTGAAAACCCATATCTGATGTACACTCACTGGCATCCGCTATCCGTCTTTCTCTCATACCGGTGCGTGTCACGATCCATTCATCGGTGGTTTCTACCATTTTCTCTAAATCGGAATTAGCAAGCACCTTAGAAGGGACATACGATCCTGTACCAATGATTCTAGCTTTCAACGACATGTACTTCCTTAAAAATAAAAATTACTATTCTAACTCAGGTAATTTTATCTTAGGACTCGAAAAAACAAAAGGAGAATTTTGTGTAAAAAATATTCAATATTTTTTTATTGAAAAACAACTGAAATCTTCTTCTAATTCACTAGATCAGTTAATATTAAGAGAAGTTTATTCACTAAGAGCTTTTATGACAAAATACCCCCACTCCCTCCAATCTCTTATTCTTTTTTTTAGAAAACTTCCTGGAGTTGGAGCTAAAACAGCTGAGAGATATGCGTTTCAAATGCTTGACTGGAGTCATAAATCAGCAGAAGAGTTTGCTAATACGATTAAAGACTTCAAAACAACGGTGATCTTTGCCCGAGAAACTTCCGCTCCTCTAGCGCCAGCGCCCGTGTCAGCGCCTGCGCCTGTTCCGGCAGCAGCAGCAGCAGCAGCAGCTCCGGCAACTCAACACCCAG
>JBEIFG010000197.1:0-2680 GCA_040382555.1 Chlamydiales bacterium
CAAGGCAGTGGTTTAGACTTTTAGAATTAGCTGCGCCATTTTATACTCAAACTCATTGGATATAAGGTGCGTCGTTCGAGCACGTTATATTATCAACTTACTGGGAGCATGAAGCAGAAGCCTATCAAAAGGATTTTGATGGCCATGCTTTTTCGTCTCCCTGTGTCTAAACTGAAAAATATGAAAAAGAATTACCTTTAAGGTAAAAGATAATAAAAAGCCATTATTGTGGCGGGAGTATAAAAATATGACTACAACGACAAGGCCAAATTTTCATGGGGACATACAAGCTGCATTAGACTATTATAATGCAATAAAAAAGGAAGTAGCAGAGGCATTACTAGCAGCACTACCACCTAGAGATATTTCGCAAGACGCTACGATTGAAAACAATTCAACGGATATGAAGCTAATATAGCAAGATCAGCATAGTATGACATAATATGCGCCTTCATTTTTTCTTTCAGGCATGGAGGCCCATTCAATGACATATCCTCTTCTATTCAGACAAAAAGTATTTGACACTAAAGAGAAACAAAACCTTACTTTTCAACAAACCTCTCAATTGTTCAGTATTTCAATGAAAACCCTATTTCGTTGGCATAAAAAAATACAGCCCTGCATGACTCGACGTCCTTATACTCAGAAAATTGATTTAGAAGCACTCAAAAAAGATGTGGAAAATCATCCAGATCATTATCAATGGGAAAGAGCTCAGCGTTTTGGCGTCAGCAAAAGTGGAATGCAGTCTGCTCTTGTGCGCTTAAAGATCACCTATAAAAAAAACGCTCTATCATCCAAAAGCAGACGCTCAAAAAAGAGAGCAATTTCAGCAAAAAATCAAAGAATATGAAGATCAGGGAAAAATCATTGTCTATTTGGATGAAAGTGGTTTTGCCCAAGATATGCCGCGTACACATGGTTATAGCTATCAAGGGAAGCGTTGCTATGGCTGTTCTAATTGGCATGCGAAAGGAAGAACCAATGCAATTGGTGCAATCATCGGTTTTCTTTTTCTCACCGTCTCTTTATTTCAAGGCTCAATCAACGCCAATGTTTTTTATGCTTGGCTGACACAAGATTTATTGCCAAAAACAGCGCCTGGGAGTGTGATTGTTATGGATAATGCAAGCTTTCATAAGCGCACAGATATAGTGGATGCAATAAAAGAACATGGATGTATTTTGGAATATCTTCCGCCCTATAGCCCTGATCTAAATCCTATTGAAAAAAAATGGGCTCAGGCAAAGTCTATAAGAAAGCGAGATCGATGCGATGTGGATACGCTCTTTGCTACCGGATTTTAATGTGTCATTTTATAAAAAATTGGCTATATTGGGCTTACCTAACCCATATAGCGGCTTAATTCCTAAATAAGGGGCAGGGCAATTGCACTTAAATGATTGAATAATGAGCAGGGTTATGGAAGTATCAAGACCTTTTAACTAAGGATGGTACTCTATGAACCTGCTTGATATATTGCACGACTTGCCAGACCCTCGATTAGATCGACAAAAGAAGCATAGTTTGATTGATATAGTAGCACTCACAATCTGTGGCGTGCTGGCAGGAGAAGATACCTTCGTGGATATTGAATTTTATGCTCGAGAAAAATACGACTTTTTTAAAACATTTTTAGAGCTTAAAAATGGCATTCCTTCACATGATACATTTACTCGGGTATGGAGCTTGATTTGTCCAATAAAGTTTCAGGAATGCTTTAATCTATGGCTTGATTCAATCAAAGAAATGGCAAATATAAAAAATGGTGTAGTCGCCATTGATGGAAAAACAATGCGAGGATCGGCCAATAAAGGCAAAAAAGAAAAGGGATTGCATGTCCTCTCAGCATTCGCAACAGACTTAGGTGTATCGATTGGTCAAGTGAGTGTTGATGAAAAAAGCAATGAGATCACAGCGATCCCTAATTTATTAGATATGCTGTATTTAAAGGGCTGCATCGTTACATTAGATGCAATGGGTTGCCAAAAAGAAATTCAAAAAATCATTATTGAAAAAGAAGCAGATTTTTTCTTGGCTTTGAAGCAGAACCAGCCACAATTACACGACGATGTATCATTGTTTATGAATGATGAAAAAAATTTCAAAGCGGTATTTCAGCAAGAAGAAACGATTGAAAAAGGACATGGCCGGATTGAAACCCGTCGCTGTATAGTGAGCCATGAGGTAGGTTGGTTACACCAAAGGCATCCAGAATGGTCATCGATTCGCACAATGATTCGAGTAGATTCACAGCGCATAATAGGCGAGAAGTTAGAGACGGAGCAGCGTTTTTATATTTCGTCTTCTCTATGTAATGCAAAGCTTGCGCAAGCTGTAGTTCGTACGCATTGGGGCATAGAGAATCAATTACACTATGTATTAGATGTTGTTTTCAAAGAGGATGAACATCAGCTTCGGAATAAAACAGCAGCGGCAAATTTAAATGTGATACGGAAGATGAGTTTAGCTTTATTAAAAGCTGCAAAGTGGCAAACTAAATTTCCGAGTTTGAAGTCAAGACGTAAACTGGCAAGTTGGAACAATGAGTTTCTATTAAGCGTTCTGGGGATTGTCAAGATAATTTAAGTGCAATCGCCCTGGGAGGACAGTATGAGGGCATTGACTATTGATCTATTGGTTTTAAAATGGGAACAGTTGAAAAAAACCAAAACAAGCG
>JBEIFG010000198.1:0-2678 GCA_040382555.1 Chlamydiales bacterium
CTCAAATTCGTTTTAGAAAAAAAGAAGATAAACCAGAGCTAATCCATACTTTAAATGGATCAGGGCTTGCTACTTCTCGTTTAATGGTTTCTCTACTTGAAAATAATCAGCAAGAAGATGGATCTATAGTATTACCAGAGGTTCTTCACAAATATATGAACGGAATCAACGTACTTAAACCCATTTCTTGAAGGAAGATAGGATGCCTGAAGCAATAGAAGATTTAATTCCTTTTTTAAATAATTCACCTACCGCTATTCACGCGGCTTTGGAAATCGAGCAACGGCTGCTAGCTCAAGGGTACGAAAAACTTTTTGAAGGCAAAAAATGGAATTTGCAAAAAGGCAAGAAATACTTTGTGGCAAGAGAAGGGGCTATATCTCTATTTCATCTTCCCAAAAATATGTGTAATAGCTGCTTGATGTTGGCAGCTCATACTGATAGCCCAGCGCTTAAAATCAAGCCTAATCCTCAAATACAAAAAGAAAATATTACCTTCCTTTGCACTGAAGTATATGGGGGGCCGATTCTTTCCTCCTGGCTAAATAGAGATCTTGCTATAGCGGGAAAAATCATTTTCTTAAATCAAGAAGATGTAGTTGAGCAGCAACCTATATACTTGAAAGATATACGATTAACCATTCCTCAATTATCCATACATCTTGATAGAGAAGTGAATGAAAAAGGCACTTTAATCAATAAGCAAGATCACTTAAACGCTATTTTAGGTTTAAATCTCTCCAGCGAAAATCAACTAGAAAAAATTCTAAAAAGCAAATATTTATTCAAATCCTTACTCGCGATGGATTTATTTTTGGTGCCTATAGAATCTGCAGCTTTTTTTGGGATAGATAAAGAGCTTTTAAGCTCTTACCGCATAGATAATTTAGTGAGTGTCCATGCTGCTTTAAAAGCGATGCTTAGCTCGGAGCCTCAGCACGATCGCCTTGACATGGCTGTATTCTGGGATCATGAGGAAGTGGGATCAAGATCCCATGAGGGGGCTTTTGGATCTTTTGCAGATGATGTTATGCAAAGAATATATAGCTTTTATGCAATGAATGAAGAAGATAAAATCATCATGAAATCTGATTCTTTATGCATATCTATTGATATGGCGCATGCGTTTCACGCATGCTACGAATCAAAATTCGAGCCCAGCCACAAAGCTTTTCTTGGGAAAGGGGTAGCTATAAAGTACAATTCCGATCAAAGATATGCCACAAATGCGAATACAGCATCCCGTATCATCAAACATTGCCAACAACATAATCTACCTTACCAAAACTATCTATCTAGATCAGACATGGCCTGTGGGAGTACCGTAGGACCTTTAGTCTCTCATCACCTTGGGATTAAAACTGTAGACATAGGTTGTGCGCAGCTATCCATGCATTCCACACGAGAAGTGATTAGTCGCCAAGACTATCAGGATCTTGTGAGGTTACTTATGTTAATGCTGCAAGAAAGGGCGTGATTCAAATATGAATAGCTCACCATCACCTAGTCATTTCAAAGGTAAAACAGCCCAGGAGCATCTTAAAAAAGCAAGAATGAAAGGCATGATTGCCTCTTCTGAAATCCATGGCATCGAGATGTCCGGGTCGCAAGCCGCTTTTGCAGATAGTCTTAAAGATACTGCACTGGCCTTACTTGCTTTATGGTCTATGAGTATTTCTCTTTTTGATAAATCCGTTATTCATGTGATCATGATTCTTTTCTCGATCTCCTGGATTATATGGAAACCTGCACGTAGTGCTATTTTAGGATGGGGTAGACTCGAAAGACTACATAGATTAATTGAAGAAGAAAGATGGGAGATAGAGCATAATAGAGAGCAAGAGAGATTAGAACTGACGGAAATGTATCAAGCAAAAGGGTTTTCAGGAAGACTTTTAGAAGAATCTGTAGATGTCTTGATGTCTGACGATAACCGTTTGTTACAGGTAATGCTAGAGGAAGAGCTGGGATTGACTCTTGAGGTTCATGAGCACCCTCTTAAACAAGCTTTTGCTGCTTTTCTTGGTAGTTCCACTTCTACAGGGCTAATTCTTCTTAGCGCCCTTTTTTTACCTAAACTACTTACACCTGCGATCGGTTTTTTGCTAGTGAGTCTTTCTTCTATTTTAACTGCTAGGCTTGAAAGAAATAAAAAAACATCTGGTTTAATCTGGAATTTATCTTCGGCTGCCTTTGTAGTAGCTTCCACATATCTCTTAGGAAATTTATTCTCCAAACTTCAGTAGGCTGTGCCATGTTACAAGATACCCCTCCCTATGTATTTGATGAATTCTTCGCCTCAGGTAAAGAAGAAGTAATTAGCCCCTTTCTCACAAAAAACTCGAGAAAATGGAGCGCAAATTTAAAACTAAAATCCTCTTTGCTTGCAGCCTTTTTACTTATTATCTCCTTTTTTCTAAGCTCCACCTGCATTCCGGTATCTGACTTTCTTTTGCTTACTGTATACTTTTTAGTAGGAACCCCAGCGCTTATAGACACGCTAAATGACTTAAAAAGTCTCGAGATCAACATTGATGTACTGATGACGCTGGCAGCTTTACTCTCAATTTTAATAGGTAGCGGGTTTGAGGGGGCTTTACTTCTTGTTTTATTCGAGTTATCGGCTTCCATGGAAAATGCAGTCACCATGAAAACAAAAGGGGCTCTTTCCTCTTTAA
>JBEIFG010000199.1:0-2642 GCA_040382555.1 Chlamydiales bacterium
AAAACATAATGACCGCTGTTTAGATCTTATGAGGTTCTAAGCGATAAACATCAAAGTAACGAGGTACATGTAAAGATTGTTTACTGATGTATAGTAATATATTTACTATACCCGGATAGTATCAGAACGGTACCCCGGATCAATCAGAATATCCATTGCAGGTACTTCCGCTACGCACCACACCTTTTTCGGTGGTTTCCGTTAACAGTTTTTGCTTCTTTTCTGCGATTAATGATGGGCGAATGTCTTTGAGGAAGTAATGCCCCAACTCTTTTTCCCACCATTGTAAATGACCTCTTTTAACGACTGAGACTGCCTGCTCTTTGGAATACCTTTGTACAGCCTCTTTGAAGATATGCTTTCTTGATTCAGCGATAAGCTGGTTTTTGCCACAGCGCATCTCAGTTTCAGTTTTCTGAATCCAAAGCTTTGCATCGCTTTTTCGATTGAAGGTTGCCGTTAGTCTCGGACCAGCACCCTTAAGTTCCACTTCGGCATAAAATCTCTTGCTGCCATCGCTTAAACTTCTTTCTCTAATATAACCCATTTCAACTCCTTTTAACCCGCGAGGAGGATACATAGTCCTGAGGACGGCAGTATCTTCTCTCTTGAGAATTAGCTGTTTAAAAGGGAGTGCTTATGTAAAATCCGGAATATATCCGGAACAGACACTCCAAATTGGCGCCTCAAAACAATCTTTGAAGCACCCGTTTGGGTGATTTAAGGAAATCTAGAATTCCGGACATATTCCGGATCGTTTACGCCGGCAAGAACGTAAAAGGTTTGGCCAGAACTGGAATCGAACCAGCGACACAAGGATTTTCAGTCTTAGAAAACCACTTCTTTCTATTGCCTTTGATTGAGCTTAATCAACCAAGATGCCCAAATTTTATAGGGGAATCCAGATTTTTTCCAGGAAATTTTAGCAACCGAAAGCAATCCAGGGCAATATTGGGAAATTGGCAACTCCGTTGAATTTCCGTTAGGTTTCTCTCTAGAGAAGACTAGAGCGTCTCGCTATGCCTTTTGCTATTTTTTATTGACATCCCTCTTATTTTGGTCCAATATTACGGATATAGATGAATAAATCCGCTATTTTGTACCATGAAGAAAAAATCAAAGCTTGAATCAGCCATTGCCGCTTTTAGGGAAGCAGGAGGGGTTCTTACCATGTCAGAGGCTATGACAGTTGGTATACATCGCCGAGAGCTCTATGCCCTTCGAGACAGAGGAGACTTAGAAGTCGTTAGTAGAGGACTATATCGCTTGATTGATATGCCTGACCCTTCACTGCCTGACTTTATTCCTGTAGCAAAAAAGATCCCTCATGGAGTTATTTGCCTTATTTCTGCTCTTGCCTTTCATGAAATAACAACCCAAATCCCTCATTTCGTTTATGTTGCATTGCCAAGCCAAGCACATAAGCCTGCGATTTCTCATCCCCCTATGCGTTATTTCTGGTACAGCCAAAAACTATTAAGCACGGGAGTTCAGGAGCATTCCATAGATGGATGTACCGTTATGATCTTTGACGTTGAAAAGACCCTCGTTGATTGCGTTAAATTTCGCAATAAAATCGGAATGGATGTCGTCCTCGAAGCTTTGAAAATGTATTGGCACAGTAGAAAAGCAAATCTCGAAAAACTCTTTGAATATGCTAAATTATTTCGTGTTGAAAAGATTTTAAAACCGATCATGGAGACAATCGTCAGTGGGTAATATAATCGAAAAACCAAAAAAGAATCTCGGTGAATCAATACGCCAGCGATTAAAGAATCTCTCAGACCAGAGAAATCGCCCCTTTGATGAAATACTTCGGTATTACGCTATGGAGAGATTTTTATACCGCCTAAGCGTTAGTCCTCATGCCAAGAAATTTTTCCTTAAAGGCGGTCTAATGCTGAAGGTTTGGGACTCGTTGGATCATAGAGCGACGATGGACATAGATTTGCTTGCAAGAACCTCCAACCAAATTGATAACTTACATCAGATCATTACAGAGGTTTCTGAAATTGCCTGTGAGGAAGATGGGATTGCTTTTGACACACAAAAACTCATTCTCCGCAACACCCAGACAGGCGGAGATTATAACGGTGTGAGCAGTAGTTTTTCAGCAAAGCTATGCACAACAAAAATGCCTGTTCTCATTGACATTGGCTTTAACGACATCGTCATTCCTAAGCCTCAGCAGATCAAATACCCCACTCTTTTAGGCATGCCAGAACCAGCTTTATTGGGTTACACCTTGGAAACGGTTATCGCAGAAAAACTTGAGTCGGTGGTAAAGCTTGCGCTCGTCAACACTCGCATGAAGGATTTTTATGATTTATGGACTATCTTAAAGAGCCACGAGATGCAATCAGAAAAGCTAGGTATTGCTATCCAAAAAGTATTTGCAAATCGTAAAACCCCCTTTAAGCGTCCCGTAGCGTTTACACCAGAGTTTTATGAAAACAAGGAAACTCAACAACGCTGGAATAATTTCCTGTCTGCCATGGGAAAACCGCAAATTAAATTTGAAGATGTCATCTTGGAGTTATCAAGATACATTGAGGTTTTTCTTCCTGGGTTCAAGAAAATAATGCACCATAAATAAAAATATGGGATTATTGACTGATGAAAACACATACCAGACTCACAAT
>JBEIFG010000200.1:0-2606 GCA_040382555.1 Chlamydiales bacterium
GGGGTGTCGGCTGAGCGATCGCCTTCAGAAAAATAAACTCATCCCCATTTGTGATCATTCCAAACGATGGAATATCAGGTTGCGGGTTACACATCATATATGACAGAGCTTGTGGCATTGCTAACGAAGCCATAATCGTGCGTTTTGCCTCGATCACTAATATCCATAACCTTTCGCGCACAATTAAAGTGCCAATTCTACCGCGCAAAATTTCTTCATCACCTTCTAATGCAAATTCTACTGATTCTTCGGTACGCACTTCATATTCAGGCTCATAAAATCCTACTAAATCTAAAAGTGGAGAGATCATGAGCTTATCAACCGCACCTTCTGCTAAAATGCCACGCCTTCTATGTGCTGCAAATCTTACTAATAGGCGATCGAGTGCTGTGTGTTCAATCTCTGTTAATTCTGGTAAATTGTCTTGCCACTCTCTAAAAAATGTCGGTGCGGTGCAAGGCAACAGTTGAAATTTGTCTTCAACATCCGCTACAGATAAAATCGTTTTAGAAATGGGTAGGGTGACAGCCATAAGAGTATTTTCACATCTCCAATAATATTTTAGCTCAGCTATGCGATCGCTTCTAACAGTTCTTTCTTTAAGGATTCTTGACAATAGTTTTAGAAGACCTTCAGACTTTCTGCCTCTGAGAAATTTGGATGAGTAATCGCAGTGCTTCGTTAACTGAGTCACTTGTGGGAAATGCTTGTGCAACATCAGGATCGAGTAATACTACATTTGTTCCTGTTTTGTAGCGTTCAACGTATTTGCCTCTAACGCCGCCTTTCATCTTGCTAAAGTCATATTCAGGAAGCATTTCGTCCTCTAATTCGTTATTATTCTCCATCTGCATAAAATCTCCGCTCATTTCGGGTTGCTTCTCGTGCGCTGATAATCCGAACGCGATCTGCTCGATCTGTGTGTGGGACTACTAGGATACGATTAGTGCTGGATAAGCCAATGATAACGTAACGTTCTTCACCGTGAGAGTGATCTTGATCGGGGTATGTTATAGATAAAGGATCGTAAAATACTGTGGATGCCTCGGTGAATGACACGCCATGCTTTTTCAGGTTTAAATTTGCTTTATCTGGATTCCATTCAAATTGCATTTAACTTATCTAAGACTCATAGTAAATTCTTGATTTCTTGAATACTTAGGGGTGGTGAACGTCGATGAATCATTGCGTGACAGTTTGGACAAACAGGACGTAAATCTTCAATGGGATCGACTACATACTCTTCTCCAATTTCTGAAATAGGACGCAAATGATGAACATGGATAAAACCTTCCCCAAATTTTCCAAATACTTGACCGAAGTTAAAATTACAAACTGAGCAACTCAATCCATAATGATCGATACATTTTTGCCGCGCTTTTGGATCTCGTTCATAGGCATTGACTAAAACTTTGCGTATTGCACCCTCACGAAATTCTTGTGCTGAATCTACTTCATCAGGGAAAATAGGAATGATTGCTTCGTCAGGGATAATAGTATCGGTTTCTTCATCAGGGGAAATAGCAATGATTTCTTGGGCAGGAATAATTGTAGTAATTTCTTCATCAGGAAGAACTCTATTAACTTCAACTTCAGCCTTACTTTTTAAGTATTCTAAATATTTTTTTGGATGGACTCCTCGGAATTTTTGTTTTAAACTTTTAGTTAGCACAGCTTCAGTAGGAAAGTAATCAGTCTTTCCATAATTCTCATAATCTGAGTTCCTAACAATAAAAACACGTCTTTTAAAGTGTTTCCTAACCCCTTTCATTTGCTCGATTGATGGAGCATCATCTGAAAGATCTGCATAACCAACAACAATTTCGCCATCACGTCGAAAATCTTCTAGCTTAGAATTACCAAGACTCTTACGTTCATGGTAATAAAGGTTGGAAACTCGAACCCAAGGATATTTTTCTATGTCTTCAACACACCAAACAATATTTTCTTCATACTCTAAGGAATGATCATTTTTAGGTGAAGAATAGCTTTCCATGATTTTTTAATAAAAATAGTATCGTTTATTAATTGGTAAAAAAAGGGACGCAATGCGCCCCCTTAAGATTTATGGTGCTGTTGTTAGCACTGCTACTGATTTTGCATTTGGTGCTTTAGCTTGGAGAAACTGGGTTTCTTTTACGGCTTGATTGGATAGGGAGAAGAGAGGATTAGACGCAATACCAGCGATCGCTGTGAATATGAGTGTAAAGACGATCGCAGCTTGGAGAGGCTTCATACCAGTCTGAGTCCATGTGATTGCTGGATAGTTCTTCACCGAAGCTGACATTTCTTGAGGCTCCTTCACTACCATCATCTTGACGACGCGGATGTAGTAATAGAGAGAAACTACACTCATGACTAGAGCTAGCAAAACTAAACCGTAGGCGTGAGCTTGCCAACCTGCCCAGAAAATGTAGAGCTTCCCAAAGAAACCAGCGAGGGGCGGGATACCACCTAACGATAATAAGCAGACGCTTAGAGCCAAAGTTAGGAGAGGATCTTTTTGGTAAAGACCACTGTATTCGCTGATTTGATCGGTTCCCGTACGTGATGAAAATAGGATCACACAGGCAAAAGCGCCCATATTCATAAATAGGTATAGCAAC
>JBEIFG010000201.1:0-2574 GCA_040382555.1 Chlamydiales bacterium
AGCTTTTGCTTTCAGCTTGCAGAGGCGATGAAAGTTAATCGTATCTTAGAGCTGTTCCCAATGATGCCAAATGTAATACCGGTAGGTAATGGTGGTTATGATTTTTATCATCAGGGAAGTCTTGATTATTATTTTAATAAGCTATTAAAATGATTGCAAATATTAAAAGATACGCAATGCGTAATTTGCAATTAAAAAAAGAGGCTAAAAGTTATAATATGATAATACACGAATTTAAGACACCCATTCGTGTACACACGCCGCACGGAGAAGGAGAAGCTGTTTTATTAATAGACTACGGGATTGACGTAAATAGTATTTGGTTGGTTAGATTAGGGGGTGGAGTTGTTAAGCACTATGACTCCGATGATATTCGTGTTTACGGAAACCCAATGAAGGGTAAAGGGTTTGATATTGAAATACCAATAAACTGGAAACAATGAGAAAAGTAAGAGCAAAAAAACTTAGGAAGTTAGCGGAAATTATTACCACATCTTCCCCCGACTTAATGAAAAAAGTTTATCGTAGACTTAAAAAAACTTGGAATGCGAACAAAGCTAAGTAGGGTAACATTAATTTGTATTGATTGCTCTCGTCACGGTGAAGCGCTTGTTGCTATACAAAAAAGTATGGAGCAATGCGACTTTGCTTCTGTTAAGTTTTTGACAGACCGGGATATGGACTTGGGGTATAAAATACAGGTAATAAAAATATTACCTATAAAATCCAAAGAAGAATACTCTCGTTTTGTTGTAAAGGAGCTTTATAAATATATAAATACGGAGTTTTGTCTTGTAATTCAGCACGACGGCTATGTTCTAAACGGGAATTCGTGGAGTGATGATTTTTATAATTACGATTACATTGGCGCGCCTTGGCTTTATACAGATGGCCGTAATGTAGGGAACGGAGGGTTTTCCTTAAGATCGTTTAGGCTACAAACCATCATTGCGACAGATAAGAATATAGAAATAACATCTCCCGAAGATGAAATTATTTCTAGATTATACCGATACTATTTAGAAAATGGATACGGTTTTAAGTTTGCTGATGAAGAAACCGCCGATAAGTTTGCCTATGAGCTTCGTCCGCCAATTTACGACACCTTCGGTTTTCACGGCAGATTCCATAAGCCGTATCAAAAAACGGTAGTGATAAAAAGACAAGCATCAATGGGTGATGTAATACTTGTTGAACCCGTGCTTCATTATTTTCACAAAAAAGGCTACAGGGTTGTTTTAGATACGCTTGACCAATTTTATATGCTGTTTATAAACCACTACTTCCCTGTACATCATCCTAAAAATATAAATAAAAGCCTTTTAGATACAGCCGAGTTTTATAACCTAGATATGGCTTACGAGTCTTTCCCGAAACAAAACAGGTTACTCACCTATTATCAGTACTGCGGAATAAAAGATGGAGAAAAAAGAAACCCTAAGCTACACGTAGGTTTTGAGATTAATGAAGCAACCAAGTTATCTCCAAAATACTGCGTAATACACCTTGAGGGAATAAAACAATCAGGAAGAAATATATTTGGGGTTGACTGGGAAAGCGTTGTGGCTAATATTCAAGCAAGAGGATATACGGTATTCCAAGTTGGAAAAAGAAATGTGCCGTTAATTAAAAATGCCATTTACCTAAACACAATGAACGAGAACTTTTTGTGCTGGGCGGTGGGAAGTGCTGACTTCTTTATTGGAATAGATAGTGGAGTAAGTCACGTAGCATCAGCATTTAATGTTCCGTCTATTCTTTTTTTCGGCAATACCAATCCAGAAATAGTACACGCAGAGCTATCTAATAAGGTGGTACTAACGAATCACGTTAGTAGTAGTCCGATTTGTAATAAGCCATATTGTTGGCACGAACAAATAGGTATTGAAAGCGAGCCTTGTTATATTAACGAGACAATGCCTCCTTGTGCTGTATATCCTACGGCTAAAGTTTTAGAGGCTATAGATTTGGTGCAAAAATTAATAAAATAATATGCCATCAGAAGCTTCAAAAATTAAGCACAAAATTGAAAAGTATTTGGTTGGGGAGGTTGTGGATATTGGTTGCGGGGATGATCTTGTTTGCCCACACGCGGTCGGGATTGATGGCCGTCAGTTCCCCCACGTCCAAAAATTAACAAGTAGTTTGTATGGCCTTGATACCCAATTCCCAGAATTAGTAGAAAAGTTTGATTGTTGTTTTAGCTCCCACGTATTAGAGCATCTACCCGATTCTTTTAGGGCAATATTAGAATGGTCGAAGCTTTTAAAGTCTGGAGGCTACTTTATTCTGTATCTTCCAGATGGCAACTATTACAACAACTATGAAAACAGGGAGCATTTCCACGACACTAAGCACGCGGACTTTATGTTTTGGTTTCGCCGCACCTTTTGTGGGGAAGCCCTAAACTTTACGGGACACCCCTATTTTCTTCCCTATTTTGAGATTATAGAAGACGGGCTTGATGTGGGGGAAGATAGGTACTCTTTTTATTTGGTGGCAAAAAAATGTTAACTTTGGTAAAAGGTATTTTATGCCAAAAATTAGATTTAAAAGCGCCGCTTGGTCTCGCTC
>JBEIFG010000202.1:0-2568 GCA_040382555.1 Chlamydiales bacterium
AAAAATTTTATTCTAAATATTAGTGGATTAAAATTTAATGAGTCTTTGGAGATTGAGAATTTCAGGTAATTTTTTGATTTTTAAAAAATGCGACAACTACGCTGACACAGGGGGTGATTTGCTCAAAGCCGGTTTCTTCTTTTACTTCACGCATAAACGTTTCCATAAGGGATTCCCCTCTTTGAACACGCCCGCCGGGAATATCCAGTACATTTTTTTAGACGGATGGTGTCTTTACGAGTAAAAGCATCTTGTTTTTTTTCATTAAAGATAAGAGCCTTAACTCCCAAATGAAAGCTATCCTCTTTCCGATCCATGCGTTTGTCCCCTGCTAGAAATTCTTAAGAAAAAATATTTTAGATTGAACTTACATAAGCTAATATAAATACTCAGTTTTTCTGAATAGGGAAACAGCTATTTCCCTATTGCAAATAGCTAGCAAACCGCCATCGAATTGACCGCCCTTTGCATATCCAAAAAAATCATTTGCTTCTTTTTTACGACGGATTTTTTTGGGAATTGCCATAAAATATGTCGTAAAAAAGTTGCCGATATAGACTTTTTATGACATACTAAGGAAAAAAGTGTCGCAAAAACATGCCTTTCGAACCTAAATTCACAATTTCCATCCCTATAGCATCTGCGCTTACCGCTATTGAGCGCACACGCGGTTTTTTGGAAGCAGCTACTCTTTCAAAAGACTGGGTATCCAAAATGCAAGCCCGGGCATTAATTTTAGAAGCCCACCATACGACTCACTTAGAAGGCACGCATCTAAGCCTGGACCAATCTGAAAGGCTTATTTCGGGCGAAAAAATGCAAGGGGTCGATTCGGAAGATGTAAAAGAATTGCTGAACTATAAAAAGGCTTTTGATTTTGTTGCCGAATATGTCTTTTCCCAGGGAACGATAACCGAAGGCTTGATCAGGGAAATCCATAGCCGATTAGTAGAAGGCGTGAGAGGCAATACGGCGCAGCCGGGTCAATACAGGACCATCCAGAATTATGTTGCCAACTCGAAAACAAAGGAAATCATCTATACTCCCCCAGCTCCTTATGATGTCCCTGTTTTAATGGCAGAACTGACGGATTGGCTGCAAAATGAACGTACTATTCCTCCCGTTCTTGCTGCTGGAATAGCGCAGTTTCAGCTTGTCCACATCCATCCGTTTGTAGATGGAAACGGCAGGACCTCCCGGCTCCTTTCCACTTTGTGCCTATACCGCTACGGGTATGACTTTAAGAAACTTTTCACTATCAGTGAATACTACGACCGGAATAGGCAGGATTTTTACCAAGCGCTCCAATCCGTCAGAAATAACGGCATGGATATGACGAGCTGGCTTGAATATTTCTGCAAAGCCTTGGAAACCCAAATGCATGAAATCCAGTTCAAAGGATCCCAGGCTATGAAATTGGATGTTCTTGTGCTTGAGCATAAACTTTCTGAGAGGCAGAAACAGGCATTGGAAAGCCTGGTGGCAAGCGAGAAGGATTTTAATATTCAAGAATACGAAGTGCTTTGCCCGGGAATAAACAGGCGGTCTTTGCAAAGAGATCTTGCCGATCTCATCAAAAAAGGGATCATCACGCAGGAAGGAATTAAAAAAGCAGCGCGCTATAGGCTGAACCGGCTTGGCTGATTTTTTACGACATTTTAAGACATGTTTTTACGACAAAAATAAAAAACTGCAGTCGTAAAGCAGCGAGATCTTGAATAGCAAGAGAATTTGAAACGACGGAGACATCAGATGTCAGAAAGCATTGCAAGCATGTAATGGGAGCTCTTCAAGAACAAAATCAATTGTAATCCTACCAACAAACCCCGTGCTACTGAGGATGTTTTTCTTGATCCATGAAGAGATTGAGCCGCAAAGGGCAATAATTAATTGCGGATTTTTGCTAAAATGCATGTCCCAAGCTGTTTTTAACTGGCCCAAGAATAGGGAATCTTTTCCCTCCATCCACGAAATCTCATCGAGCACAATAAGCATTTGCCCTTCTTGGGTGTGTTTAGAGAGATGCCAAAACAGATCCCCCCAATTGTCCGACTTAACACCAGGAATCCCTGCTCTCTGGAGTTGGTCCGCAAAGATTTCTCGTTGAGACTGCGCCTTTATCCCATGAACTGGAGGATTCCCGGAGAAAAACAAACTCCTCATTCCCTTTCCAAACTCAGAAAGCAGCCTACTTTCCCCTATCTGCCTTCTCCCTCGGACTACGATAAGGCTGGCACTTTTTTTACTTAGAAGCCTTTCAATCTCTCAATTTCAGTTTCTCGACCAATAAATGGGGTGTCTCTCATCGAATTTTCTCCTGTTTTTAAACCCATAATGTAATGCCTTTTTACGGATAATTTTATAGAGAGACGACCTCTGAAAATCGGCATAAAAACGTTTTTTTAAAATAAATTTTACAATCTTAAATGAGGAGGGTTTTTCTGAAGTATTTCAGAATAAGTTAGTTACACATCTTTCTATTTCGACCGACTTTTAATCATCAAAATCTACCCACTTGATTCAAATGGGCATGTTTTGTAGAATAAGGCAATGAGAAAGCTAAAATAC
>JBEIFG010000203.1:0-2565 GCA_040382555.1 Chlamydiales bacterium
ATTTAAGCCCGCAAAAAGCATTTTTCATTAATTCTTCTGGGGAAGTTTGGGAGCGATCTGTAAAAGATATTAAAGTGGGAAGTACTATTCTAGTAAAAGCAGGAGAAATCATACCTTTAGACGCTAAAGTAATCCAAGGGTATTCTCAAGTAAATTTAAGTCATCTTACCGGAGAAAGTATTCCTATAACCAAGCGCCCTGGTGATGAAGTTCCTGCAGGAGCAAGAAATTTAGATGGATCTCTTACTTTAGAAGTGGTAAGAACTAGTTATGATTCTACTTTGACTCGTATCATTCAACTCATCACTCACGCTCAGGAAGCAAAGCCTAAGCTACAAAAATTAATTGATAAGTTAGGCGATAAATATGCCATCCTAATTATGAGTATAGCTCTGCTTTTTGCATTACTCTTGCCCTTATTTTTTTCATCGATCCCTTTTCTTGGTAATGAGGGATCTATATACCGAGCGTTAACTTTTCTGATTGCTGCCTCCCCGTGCGCCTTAGTCATTGCCACTCCAACTGCCTACCTTAGTTCTATCAGCAGCTGCGCTAAAAAAGGGATTCTGCTAAAAGGGGGCATCGTGCTAGATGCCATTTCATCGTGTAAACGGATCGCTTTTGATAAAACAGGCACATTAACCTCTGGCATTCTAAAGTGCAGCAGTTTTACACCCATTCTTTCGGAAATTGATACAGATTTAGGCCTGGCTATGGCTGCTAGTGTAGAGCAGCACGTTGTACATCCGATAGCTACGGCCTTTATAGATTTTGCACAAATTAAAAATCTCTCACTTCCTGCTATTGATCAGTTTAAAGCAACTCCTGGCTTCGGAGTAGAAGCTTTTTGTACATTAGATGAAAAAAAATATAAAATCTTCATAGGGCACTATGAGTATGTAAGCTCACATTTTTCGGAAGCTTTGCAAAAAAAAATGAACTTGCTGACCTTTAATAAAGCACTTCCGAATCAAGTTTTTTCATTTGTTCTAATTGGTGAAAATGTATTTGTAGCTACCTTTTCCGATGAAGTAAAGACTGAATCTCTATCTACTATTCAATATTTGCAAAATCAATTGCACATGGATGCAGCAATGCTTACCGGTGATCACCATGAAAATGCGGAAGCTGTAGGATCTTTTTTAGGTATTACTAAAGTATATTCCAATCTAAGACCCGAAGATAAGTTAAAAATTGTGTCTGATTTATCATCTAAAAAAGGTTTAATTATGGTTGGGGATGGGGTGAACGATGCTCCTGCTTTGATGCGCGCAACCGTTGGAGTTTCTATGGGTAAAATTGGCAGCGCCACCGCTATCGATGCTTCCGATGTGGTTTTTTTACAAGATGATTTATCTTCATTAACATGGCTTATTCGAAAAGCCCATAAAACTATGTCGATAATCAAGCAAAACCTGTCTTTGGCTCTTGGAGTGATTTTACTTGCTACTTCCCCCGCTATTTTGGGATTTGTTCCTCTTTGGATGGCAGTTGTGCTCCACGAAGGGGGAACAGTACTAGTAGGATTAAATTCCTTACGGCTTTTAAAAAAATAATTTATCACAAAAAACTCAATATCTAATTCAATAAGCATTGAATAATATATAGTTTTTTTATTATTCCTAAAAAAAATTGTTTAATTAAAACAAGGTCATCTCATGTCATCAAATATGGATTCTAGAGAAAAACTTCAAAAGGCTATAGCTAGAGAGGGGGAATTTTTTGAAAAAACCTATCTCTGGCTAGAAAATCATATGCCCCCAGCTTTTTTCGAAGAGGTAAAGCATGAAGACATACTCCTGATTACTCACAGCCTAATGGGTATAGAATTGCAAGATTTTTTTTCCCATATCCATGTAAAAAACACATCGTTTGTTTTATGCTTAGATTCTCCTGAAGCCGATATAAAAGTTCTGCAACTTTTTCAAAAGCATGCTATTAAAAATTATAGAACCTTTCTTTCTAATGCAGCCCCCCCCCTCAGTAGTGCTCAATCTAAACTAAGAATCAACGTAGTGGGATATACGAATATAAAACCAATCCATGAACATATACAGCCTTTGATTTCACAAAATCAAAGGCATCAGCTTTTAGAACAGATTCAAAAAAGAAACCCAAAAGTTTCTTATCAAGAGCTCGAGGGTCTCATCTCTCAACTCAATAATCGCTTCTTAAGAGCATTACACGGTGATAGACTAGTAATCGCTTTAGATATGTTTTTTCGTGCAAAAGATCGTGATAATTGTCAATATGAAGTTCGATACCACAAAGATTGGGCCGAAAAAAAAGATGCACCCTCAATGCAAGTAGTCTTTGCTTGGCGCAATGTCCCCAAGAACAACTTTTTATTCAAACTATCCAAGACAGTATTCAGACATAATTTATGCCTAAAAAGAGTTAATGCTACCTATGTAGATACTGAAAATCAACAAAACATCTTGATTATGTCCTTAGGCCTTCATGGCATCAATGGAAAAGAGGCTTCAGAAGAGGCTGATATAGAAGACTTCTTAAAAGAACTGGTCACACTCAAATATTTTGAGGGGTTAGAGAGGATTGAATCTA
>JBEIFG010000204.1:0-2558 GCA_040382555.1 Chlamydiales bacterium
AGACCTCTACAAGTTTTTACTATTGAAAAGAGAATAGCCCCAGCTTCTCCACCCTCTTGACTTCCGAAGAATAACCAATTTTTGCGACCTATTGTTAGGGGTCTTATTGCTCTTTCTGCGAGGTTATTATCCAATCTAGCAAAAGGATCCTCGGTATAATTTTTTAGATAAGGAATAAGTCCGCAAAAATATCCAATGGCTTCACGTATCTTAGATTTTGGCAACAGCATCTCGTTATAGAGTTTGTGACTAATTTTTTCGATTAATTCATCAATAATTGGAACCTCTTTTTCCTGACGAATTTTTAAACGTTCTTCAGGGGATCTACCCCATGCAACTTTTTCAAACATGAATAAATAGCGGATTTTCCTAAGGACCCATTGACGAAATCGAGGATCTCCAGCTTCAGCATCAAAAAATTTTCGACGAATGTGACTCCAACATGGAGCCCATATAATCATTTTACGTTTAGCTAAATTTTCGTAAGCAGCATATTTATCTGAATGTAATACACCTTTATACCCCTTGAGTATATCAATTACGTTCTCATGGCAACGATTTTTTCGAAAGTCATAAACCCTATAAGGAGGATCTGATTCGTTACCTCCAGCCATCACCCACATATAAGCTTGCTTACATCTAACCTGGTCTTGTAGTTTTATAGGAGTTTCATCAATAAAGACGTTATTGCTTTCTAAAATCTTCTTAACCATCTCATTATATAACGGTTTAAGAGAGGCGCCGACTCGAACAACCCATTGAGAAAGAAGCTTTCGACTAATTTTGATCTTTTCTCTCCCCATCATTTCAGCAATACGATAAAGAGGTAGGTGGTCAGCGAACTTTTTGGTAATAATTTCAGCCAGAAGACTCTCGTCAGCTCGACATTTCGGAATGATGCTATCAGGTAGAGATGGTATAGCTATGCCAAATTCTTCTTGTGTAGGATGAACATACTTATGACGGATAATCTCTTTAATAAAATAGCTGCCAGCTCTGTGGGCTAGTTTGTGAGTAATTTCTACACCAATTTGGATAAGAGCTTCCCCAGTTTTTTACACACCATCTCTTCTTCGGGGATATCTAAAATAGGTGTCTGCAATGGCAGGTCTGAAGGGGGTCAGATAGCATCTTGAACATTACGATTTGGCTTCTTTCTAGAATGGGCAGGGATCTCTTTTTTTTCTAACTCTTTGGGAGCGTCAAGATTTTCAAAGCCTTCAAACTCCATCTGAAATTCATTTAAATTACCAACAACCCTTTCAGAGCGTTTTCCAAAGATTTGCCGTTTAAACCATTCGAGTTGCTCTATTAAGCGCTTAATTTCTACATCTCGCGTCTGAATAAGTTTTGCGCGCTCCTCCAGTAGGACATCACGTTCTTCCAGCTGGGCATCGCGTTCTTCCAAGAGAATATCGCGATACAAAATTTCGTTTTTAAGATCTTCTAATGAGGAGTTTAAAGCATTATTCATACTCAAAATTATACCAAAAAATTGTCAAAAAAACAAAAAATATCTACGCAAAACGACTGATTTTTTATAAAGAAAATCGAGCCTGAATTTTCTTTGGAATGATCCCCTCAAAAAGTAAAAAAAATTGCCTGCGATCTATAGATGTTGAATCTCCCCATTGATAGGGAAAAGATCCTTTTTCAAGGCTTTTATAAAAAATCACAAACCCATCTTTATGCCAAAACATCACTTTCATATGGCCCGCGCTGGCGGTTAAGGAAAATAAAAAAAGACCCTGTGAGTAGTTCTCCAGGAAATTTTTCTTCTATAATATTGCTAAGGCCTTCAAAGCTCTTTCTCATACTTATCGGTGTATTACAGATAAATAGACGATCAGCGTGTGAAATAGTTAACATCTTTCCTCCAAAAACTTCACCAATAATGGATTTAAATTTTTAGGGTTATCACACTTTTTCAATACCCTCGGTAATTTGAGGGAAAGCTTTTTTTCCCGATAATAAAGAGCGCTTAGACGAAGATTATTTTCCAAGAGCCATCGCTTCTTCGAAAAACCGTTTTGCTCTTGGGCTGGAATTCTCTTACCCCAAATTTCTTTAGTTTCTTTTGACGTGGATTTTGTCATAGCCTCTCCCTTTTTTAAGAAAGAGGCATTATCTCATATTCCTTTAAGAAAAAAAGATGGGTTGATTAGACGCTTACTTACAAGCCAACCATTTGTCCGGCAATACTTCATCGAAATTTTTAGGCGAATGGCTCACATAGTGATTTAAATGTAAGCGTCTAATGAACCGATCTTTACAATAAATTAGATTGAATTCTGTTTTTTACGAGCAAACCATTTGTCCGGCAATAGTTCATCTAGATTTTTAGCCGGATGGCTCATAAATTTGCAAAAAACATCTTCTAGATATTCTCTTGGGTTGATCCCTAAACCTCTGCAAGTTTGTGCTATTAAAAACAGAATAGCTCCCGCTTCTCTGTCCTCTTGACTTCCGAAGAATAAGCAATTTTACGACCTATCGTTAAGGATCTTATCGCTCTTTCTGCAACGTTATCATCTATGAGGACTATTGCAATCAAACTG
>JBEIFG010000205.1:0-2529 GCA_040382555.1 Chlamydiales bacterium
AAAGAGATTTTTTTTTGAAAACTCCGGAGGTTTTAGAGTAATTTTGAATTTTATGCAAGTATCGAATTCATGTCAGAGTGAAAGTTGAATCTTTTTTTATCGCTTTAAACGGTATCTGCCCAAAACCGTTATAAGCGATAATGAACAAGGGTCATTCCCTCTTTTTTTTCTATCGGAAGGATAGAAATTTTCCCGACTTCAATAGTGCTATGCACTTGAGTGCCGCCGTCGGCTACGCTACCGATTCCTTGAAGAGTTAAAAGTCGTAGCGGTTTATTTTTTGGTATTCCTGGCTGTAGATAAATAGCTTCTTTTTCCAGTTCTTGAGGATCTACAAACCGACATGAAAAACTAAGATGCTTTAAGACTAAATCATTGGATTTTTTTTCAAGAGCTTCTTAAAAGTCCTCTTCTACAGTTCCTTATGAAAGTATGCCCTGATCTGTGGACTGTCCACCTCCTCTGGGATAGAAAATGGTTTTATCCAATACGAGAAGCCATCGTGGTGGTTGCTTGCTCTCCCTGGCTACTTCGAGAATTACAGCTTCCATTTCTTTAAGGTATGCATCTTCTAAATACATCAGATCGGTCATATAAATTCCTCTCTATTCCATTAGGCATGACACTTCAGTCAGTGCCTGCTTTACTCTATTTACCTCCTCATCAGAGGTGTTCCAAGAAGTGATAAATCGGATTTCATTTTTGTCATTATCCCATAGGTAACAGAAAATTTTTTCTTGTATGTGTGGGATCCAGCAGGCAGGTGCCGTAAAGAAAATTTGGTTAGTCTCTACGGGATAGCTAATAGCAAGGTGGGGGATCGTTTGAAGGAAAGAAGCAATTTCTCTTGCTTGATCATTGGCTTGTTTTGCTAGGGAATACCACAGATCATTTTGAAAAAATGGGATGTATTGAGCTGAAAGATATCTCTGCTTAGATAGCATTTGCAAGGTTTGTTTTTGCAGATGATCACTGCCTTCGTACAGGCTAGGATTGAATATCAAAAGGGATTCAGCTCCCATTAATCCATTTTTAGTGCCACCTAGTGAGAGAAGATCTACTCCGGCCGCTGCTACTATTTCACCCAAATCCATCTGAAGACTCACTGCGGCATTATAAAGACGGCATCCATCCATATGCAAAAGTAAGCCCTCTTCTTTGCACAGCACAGATAAGCGCTTTAGCTCTTCTAGTGTGTACACTGTCCCTATTTCTGTGGGTTGGGTGATAGATAGAACACGGGGGACAGTGGAATGTTTTCCAAACGCCCTTTCGCTTTTTAATTTTTTTAAAAGGGTCTGCGGGGTAACTTTGCCGCTCTGATGTGGCACAGTTAAGAGCTTACATCCTACAATAGATTCAGCTGCTCCAGACTCTTGATATTGTATATGAGCTATATCGGTGCAAATAGTCGATTCATGTCTGCGACAGGCAAGCTTAAGAGCAAGGACATTCGCCCCCGTTCCTGTAGTCACCATGATCACTTTACATTACGGAAAGGCGCATCCTTGGTTGGCCCCAGCTACTGCCTCTACCACCGAAGGATGAGCGCAGCTCCAATTTTCGCTAGCTAAACAAATTTTTTCAGGCAGAGTCATAAGTTACCTTCTTGTTCTTCAACCGTTAGTGAATTAAAAAATGATTTAAAAATACGAATTTATTTATTAGTAAGATTACGTCTTTATTTTTTAAATTGACAACTTAAATATTTTATTTTATTTTAAACTAAGGGTATGTGTCTAGTTAAGCTTCCCCGATGATAAGTAGACTAAATAAAAAATAAAAAAATCTCTTCCTAAGGGTGGTGGTTTTAATGTTGTTACTGGGAGTGCAGGAGGGCGTGCTCACTAGTCCTTAATTTCCAAAGCTATATGCGGCTTTGGTATATGCAAGGCTCCATAGGCTTTTTGGCCTATGGGTCTTTTGCTTTTTAAAAGAAAGAGAGTGACTAAGCTTTCCTATTCCACTTAAAATACTCTGAGATATAGTGGTCTAAAGCCTTCTTTTTTCCATGGTGGACTGTTCCATTATTTTGCATCTCAGAAAAAATCTCCTCTATACAAGAGTGAGCATTGGGGTTTATCTGCACTATTTCCAAATACTTTTTGTTTTTAATTTGAGATTGCAGTCCAATAGAAATGGCCACCTTCGATCGGTGGAACACAGCTTCAGCTTCTGTTCTTAAGATTGAAAGTGCATACTCGATAGCTCTTGAAGATGTAGGGGCTTTGTCTGAGAGGTATTTCTTTTGGATCTCTTTAAATGTACATGCATTTTTTGCATTCGTGATTTCATAAGCCAGGCTTAAACAAGCCTCACTCACTGATTTGCTTCTTCCGATATAGATTTTTTTCTTGGCCATATCCGTACAGGCCTTCGAATCTGAGGCTGTATCACCTGCATACTGAAATCCGGAGGCCGCCACCAGTTTTATATCCGCAACGAGTTCTGGGATAGATGAAGCCATCCTAGCAAGTTCAACATCACAAAAACCGAGTCTGGCTTCTATTTGATTAGAAAAAAAGAAAA
>JBEIFG010000206.1:0-2497 GCA_040382555.1 Chlamydiales bacterium
AAGGCCACTAAATCCCCTGCAATCAAATGCCCTGCAGCAGACTCCATAGCTTCTGCTGTGCAATTAGATATGAACTGGGATTGGCTAATTTTTAACCTTTAACAATCTAGAGGATGGCTGGGTCAACAATTCTAAGAGGGGGTTTTTTTAAGAATCCAAAAATTTGTCATGTTCCATAGACAAAAAAATACTACCTCTAAAAGTTAATCATTTTTTAAGTCTACTGCTAGAGCAGAAATCAACACAGATTCACACCACATATTTCACCTAAATAAAAAAACCTCCAAACCTCTGTTTAGAGGTTTTTTTTATTTAAAAAAAGCTTTGATTGCGATATAAAACACTTGCTATAAATAGCTTACATCTAAATTGCAATTCTGAGGTAATAATAACACGCCTAGAACCTCATGCAAGGACGTAAAGCCATTTCCAAAACAAAAACAAAGCTCACCAAAGATAATCTCATGAATAGCCACTATTGTAAACCTTCTTGTGAACAGAATCATTGCATTACTAGAAATGTTACAGCTCCCTTTCCCCAGAAAGTCGAAAAACTCCCTAAAAAAAATCCAAAAAACGAACCTCCTAATCTAGAATCTGCAGCTTTTATTCGATATATAGAAGATTTTAGACTCCATAAAATATTAGGATCTTTACCGGATATGAGACAGGCAAGCCGCTGCAATTACTTCATATCTTCTTTAGCAATGTGGGCGTTTTCTGTGTGCGCCTTTAGACAGGGCTCAAAAAACGCTATGCAAACTTCTATAGAATCTATTAGCGACCCGAAAAATAAAGAGGCGATTATCCGTCTTCTAAACATCGAAAATCAAGAATCTATCCCCCATTCCAGCGTTGTGGATGACGCCTTATCAAAAATCGAATGTATGGAATTTAATAGCATTCTACTGAAGATGTTTGATCGACTGATTAATCAAAAGTTTTTCTATCACAACCAAGATAAATTATTGCCCTATCACACATTCCAAATAGGCATGGATGGATTTTGGACCCACCACTATGTGGAACCTCATGCCAAAGATAAAGAAGGGAATAATATCTGCCCCTACTGCCTGCCTCGTGTACATAATAAAGGAGCGCTGAATCAGTATACCACTTATGTGCATGTAATGGTTACTTGTGTATTAATTTGTGGGAATTTGACTCTTCCTTTCTATGTATATCCCTTGAAAAATAACCAGGTTCAAGAAGGTCAAAATGATAATGCTTTAAAAGAACAATGTGAGCTGATTGCTGCGCATGAAATACTTCCGTTTTTAAGGCAACGTTATCCCAAGCTGTCTTTTACTTTTTTGGGCGATTCTCTTTATGCAAATCAACAATTTGTCAGCCTGTGCAATAAGTTAAAAATGGACTACGTTATTGTCTTAAAAGAAGGATCTCAAAAAAACTTAAACAAGTCCTGTGATAAGCTAGGACAAACAGAGATCTATCAAAAACATCACACCTGTCAAGAAACGGTACAAGATGGCGGCAAGAAAATGATAAGAAGTGCCGCTTGGTTTAATTCTGCAGCAATGGGAGAAGTCTTCACAAACGTGCTACGTTTTGAGGAAAGTATAGCGCAAGATGATGGAACTCTCAATGCCTTGTATAAAGGAGCTTGGATTTGCTCCAAAAAGATCTCCCAAAACAACTGCTTTAAAAGGGCTAAACAAGGTCGTTCTAGATGGTATCATGAAGATTTCCATAACACTCTCAAGCGTAGAGGGTATGATATCAAGCATGATATGGCACGGACTGATCCAAATCTTTTGATGGTCTGGAAAATGATGATGTTTATCGCCTTTTTTGTAATAGAGCTATTCATGCATACAGCCACTGCTCAAAAACTTCAGAATACCCGCTCCTGTATGAAATTTGCTAAAGATATGCTGCAACAGCTACTCGAAAAGTCGTGGAAAGTTATCTCAAACTCTGCAATCTTGACAAAGCCCCGAGTGCAATTTAGATTTGATTTTTCCCCTTGACTGCAAAAAAAAAAGCGTAAGGAGGTGATAATCAAACGAATGTAATTTTTTTAAAAAGCAAGAATGATATTTTAGGAGGGATATTTTATTTCTCTCGAATTAAAATAAAAAGTTTACATTATGTTGATGAGAAAATGAAAAATTCTTTGGTTACCAGGCTTTTTTCATGGGGAGTCTTCATTTACCCTTAATTGCTGAAAATAAACCTTATGGTGCTCTTTGAAAGTGCGGGGAAATACAAGGGCAGCTACTGCTTAAGTTGTCTAATCTAGGGAGTGGGAGTAGGATATCCTTTTTCCATTCAGCGCATTCCATAGGCTGCAGTGGACAGATCCATCTGGATTTTGAACGACAAGACAGTGCACTGGAAGGTAAACGTCTTTTGTGTGCCTGATAGCAAAGTCTATTCCGAATGCTGACTGGGATATCTTTTCTATTTGGCTCACATTAAAGCGTTTGCTGACCTTTTGGGAGTTTTTACACGACTGGGTAACAAGCCTTTCTTC
>JBEIFG010000207.1:0-2494 GCA_040382555.1 Chlamydiales bacterium
AGAATGTAATCAATCCAGATATGCATATTACAAACATAGGTCTTTTCCTTTTAAAATCTTTTTCGACGGGTGTGGTATTATGTGTTCAAACTTATCTAGTAGTTGCAGAAACTGTAGTGTGCGTGGCGATTACCATCTTATCTAGCACAAGCTATATGATCACCTTGGGAAATGTGGAGATTTTTAGAAAAATTTCTGTACTTTCATTCAGTGCTAGCGCAACTTCCATAGCTTCTCTTATGTTGCCTTTTGTGAGAATTTCTTTGGCAAAACCTAATTTGGATCATATATACAAAGACCTTTCTTATTTAAAAGATATGAAATGGGGAGTTTTTAATACCACTAATGCCTTATCCAAAGCAGCTATTCGCACTTTATTTGGTAAAGTGGTAGACGATACAGATTTCTTTACTGGAGCTCTTGCAAGCCTTTATGATATGTGCCTTACTGAGGGAAGCTTTGCCAAAGCAGCATTTTTATTTTCTACCTCTTTAAATCATCACCTAAACCGCGATTCACTTACTTTCCGTGATTTAATATTAAGTCAAGATCGTTGGGTTCATGCGATGCGCAATGAATCTGCTAACGCTGCAGCCCTTTTAGACCAATCTCCCATCGCTGATTATCCGGGCTTTACGGATGCCTGCTTTGATTTGTACTGCAAGAAGTATACTGCTGAGGCAAGAAACCCCAACGAATTATTACAGCAGTTGAGCAACCTCTTCTCGGAAGATCCCGCCCTTAAAAGAGAGGCTAGATCCCAATTAATAGGTCATTTCCTAAGTAATTCCAATGAAAACATGAACCGCTTACTTGACTCAATAGATGCCGACCAAATATTTGACCTAATTCTACAAATTAGCGATCCAGCTAAAGCTATATCAAACATTCAAAATCATATTCAGCGCCACCCTGATTCGCCTTTTAATCTTACAGTGGCTCAAAGTTTATTTACCTCTATACCCCTAAATCCTAATCTCGCCCCGATCACCTATCAACCTAGTGGAATAGTAGAAGCATTAGATGAACGCTGTCTTCACATCCCCCTTAATCCTGAGCAAACCATAGCGCAAAAAATCATACATCTTTTAGAGCAAGGTGGAAGAAATGCATATCAGTATTTAGCAGAACCTAGCCATTCATTAGACGGTACATCTACAAAGGAAGAAAAAATAAAAGATGGGCGTGTAAATATTTTATCTTTTGCCTTCGGCGGAGTAGAAACCCTTTCCCGCTACCTAACTTTTCTGTTAGTGAAGCAGAATCTATTTATAGGTGGAGCAAGTCAGAATTTACCTTTTGTACTTTTGCAAGCAGCTTTAGATAAGGCTGAGGGAGTTGAAACTATAGCAAATCTTCGCAAACAAATGCTTCGCCTGAATCGCGATGCCCAGCTTTTTCTGCTTGGGTATTTATTAGATAAAGACAAATATTCAAATGAGTTGAATCAATTTGCAGTTCAAGATCGAGAATTAATAAACAGTTTACATCATAATCTCTATGTGTATGCAAATGCTCTAAGAGATAGAGCTGGTAAAATAATCGAAATTGCTATAGATGCTGCGGCCAAAATAGCTCCTGCTGAAGTTGCCTAACCTAGCATTACGGAAGTCTATGATGTAAATATTAGACTTCTGATATTTTTTTAGAAATTTCAAACCATATGTATTAAATCATCGAGGTTCATATGTTAAATTCCCTGCCTCCAACACTTCCCTCACAGGCAATTGCTCTACACTTGCTCGAGCCCTTAGCAGAAAAGATATTTGTAAGAGAAGGCTCTTTTCTCCCGAATCTCGTTGGCGCTGGCATTTCCTTAGCAGGACAAGCTCTTATGGCACCGGTAGAAATTATTATTGGCTTAGCAATGACAGCGCTCTCTGGCGCCGCCTATACTTTAACCCTTGGCAACGTAGAAGCTTTTCGCAAAATCTCTGTTTTATCTCTTAGTGCATCCATCAGCTCTTTAGTTTGTGTTGCGCACTGCGTGCAGAAATGCTTTTTCTCTGTGTTTCGGATAGGACACCTATTTAGAGAACTGCCTCCCCAGGCAGATCTGATGAACCTTTCCCATTTTCAAGTAGCCAATGACTTATCCAAGATGGCTTCCCAATTTCTATTCCATAAAGAGATAGACGACAGTGATTTCTTAATAGGCGCTCTTTCAAGTTTTTATGATACTATTAGAGGTGAAATAACTAGCGCAGAGCATCATCTAGTGAAAGCTTTATTTTTACACATGCATGATGATCCATATTTTTTCAATCTTTACAAATTCAATGCAGACGGATGGCTTAGAGGAATACAAGAGGCAAGCAACAGAGCATCTTCGATCCTTCTAGAATCCCCCATTTCACAATATCAGCAGTTTGCAGCAGTTTGCTTTGCTCAATTCTGCCAAAGATATCCCTATAACAAAATAGATCTTTATCATTTCTTAAATAAAAAGAACGATCTTTTTTCTAATGATGTCTCTCAAAAAAAAGAGGCTCAG
>JBEIFG010000208.1:0-2490 GCA_040382555.1 Chlamydiales bacterium
CTTAAGGTTTTAATTTAATCTTAAAACTTTTATGAACACGAATATATGAATACCACCAAAAAAATCACTCTTGTTTGACAGAGCGTATATCCTATGAAGATCCAGCTGCGATACCTTCTTCTACTTGCTCTTTTAGTTTCATTTGCTATTATTTTTTCTCAAGATAGACTGATTCCCTCTTTCGTTGAAATTTTAAACTATTATTCCATCTCAGAAAGTGAAGTAAAACTTACTTATGTACTCTATTTTTCGGGTTCCTTTATAGGCTCGCTAAGCTCTTTCTATCTATTGCAAAAGTGGACAACCCAAAAAAATATTCTTCTAGGACTACTCCTTGCGGCGCTCGCTTCCTTAGTAGTGATGATATCGCCTCATCCTTGGGTATTTTTAGTATCTAGAGCCACCGAGGGATTTGGTATTCAACTGACAGCAAATAGCATGGCTCCGGTGATTAGCACGATGTTTGATGGTAATCACCCCGTGACATTTTTCCGTCGCTTTTCCTTTAGACTCACTTCTGCTCAGGTATTTAGTCTATGTAGTGCGAGTATGTCTATCAGCGGTATCATTATTCCCGTGATCTCGGGATTACTCACATCCACCCTGGGCTGGCATTATTTATATTTAGCGTTTGGCATCCTTCTTATCGTTCTTTTTTCGTTCACCTTTAAGTCCCCATGGGATTCGATAGAATCTCATTTAATCAAAGAAAAAGATCTTTCATTTGCTGAAAAATTAAGACACATAGCCCATCAAAAAATGTTTTTGGGTTACTGCACGATAAGTGCTCTTTGCACGATGGCCATTATCTACCAAATCATTGCGTATTCTATTTTATTTTTAGAGCAGCTACATATCAATCCCGCCCACTTTGGTTTTTTATCTTTGCTACTCGGTGTTACCGCTATAGCTAGTGTCTCCATCGCTCTTAAATTTGCCAAGCTTTATGAAGAACCTCTAAGAAAGTGGTCTCTATGGGCAGCGCCCCTCTGCGCTCTAATCCTGCTCATTGTGAACTACAAAACACTGACTCTGGTAGGATTTATTATGCCGCTGATGGCTTCCAATGTATGCTTTGGATTATTTTCCCCTCTGCTGACGGCAAAAACATTTAATAGCTACAAGGACAATCCCAAGCTAGCCTCCAGTATATATAATAGTATACAGATGATTGCATGCATTCTCGGGTCTTCTGTAGCTTCGTTAGTAAATACCCAAAAACCCATCTACGTGCTAGGGACAAGTGTAATATTTACCCTAACCATTGCTATTTCCTACTGGGTGCTTTCAAAAAAGGATTATCAGTTAATAAACTAAGCCAAACGAGCTGCAACTGAGGAATGAATCTGTTCTTGAAGACAGAGCTTTACAGGCTCTGAATAGATTCGACTGGCAACCTCAGTTGCATTAGATACATCATTATTTTTCAAGTAAGCATGGCAGGCATATTCAAGAAGTTCATCTTTAAGAGCTAGATCTTCCATACCATCTGCGATTTCCACTCCTCTAGCCACTTCCTCTATGTCCACAAAAGCAGATGCGGCGACACCTATTGCCTTTTGCTGGAAGCATTCATGTGTGATCATGCGGGCTACATCTAAAGATTGTTGAGCTTGCCCTGCAACGGCATACTTTATACATACCTCATTTAAAATAGTATCCTTCAAAAAGGGATGAGTAATAGAGTGGGCGATCTGTAGAGCCTTTAAGAAATTTCTCTCTTTAGAAGCTTCATTACCACATCGATATAAAAGATGATTTCTTTTCCCTTCATTAGATGGATCCACTACATGCATAGCTAATTGCCAGGCTTTAGTTATAGCACCTAAAGCAAGAAATTGCTCAGCTAAATCTAAGTGAGCGCTATCCTGATTAGGTAGGCTGACTCTAGGCAGCTTGTCAACCCAGCTAGTTAAGTCCATTAACTGCTCCATATTCCCTTGAAGAAACTCAGGAGCCCACGTATTGTCCAGCATAAGAAGAGACTGCGGTAGGAGAACTGCCGCAGATTCATTAAACTCTTTTGTGAATTGATTTAGCTTATCTTTCCACAAACTAAGGTTAGTGGGTACCGTTTCTTGAAAAGGATTTGAGGACCATTTGACCAGCAGAGAATCCAAAGGACTTTGAGATCTTTCTTCTTGAGGTATTATCCTAGTTATTTTTAGCGCAAAGGAGGCTAAATCGCTTACATGTCTATGCTTTACAGCTTCAAGAGTGAGGGTATATGAGCGCTTGGAGGTAACAATAATGGATTCAAAATCACTCTTAGAAAAAAAACTCATGGCATGGATTAATATCTCTTCAGGCAAGTCTATCCATTTAGGAACTAATTCTAGAGGTGGAACAGAACTATTCTTTAATACTAAACCACTTGAATGAATAGACATAATATACAATTCCTTTTTTATATATTATTATATTATTTGAATATTAAGCTTTAATTAATAAAACTAAATAATCAATGAAATATAATTAGATAAAAAAGAC
>JBEIFG010000209.1:0-2473 GCA_040382555.1 Chlamydiales bacterium
AAGCGATTGAACCCTTCGGTAGAACGAAGAGTAAGATGAAAAAAAGAACCTCACCATACAGATTGCTTGAGTGGCAGAATCAGAGTATTTTTCAGTTCTGCCCACCTTGGAGGTCTTCTATGAAGACCTCCAAGATCGGACGACATCTTCGGAGATCCAGAAAGCTCCAGCTTCCACGATTAATCAAAGACTTGTTATATTCAGACCAATTCTTAATTTTCTGGCTCATAAATAGACGTAGGTTTTTTAGCGATTATCTAGTCTTAAGCATGAGCCTTTCTTTTTATCAATAAAATATGTTATCTCAAGTCCTTTAGCTTAAGACTCCTTGAAAGGAATTACGCAACAACGCTGGAATCGCATGGGATTTGATTAGAAAAATGCATTTTTAAGTGTAAATATTTTTATTGACAAGATGATTTGCTCAAAGCTAGGTTGATTTTTAACAAAGCTCTAGAGCAAAGAGGCACAATGGAAATTGAAATAGACTTAACTCCAGAAGAAATTTTAAATAATCCCTTAATCAATAAGGGTACAGCTTTTACTTTAAAAGAAAGAGAGGAGCTGGGTCTAGATGGTTATTTACCATATCATGTTTCTTCCATTGAGCTTCAGTCTCTTAAAAGATATCATAACTTCTTAAATCAACCCAATCACCTAGCTAAATTTCTTTTTTTAAGTTCTTTGCAAAATAGAAATGAAATTTTATATTACCGATTGCTCTCAGAGCATATTCAAGAAATGCTCCCGTACATTTACACACCGACAGTCGGTGATGTTTCTTTGCAATTTAGTAAATTATACAGCGATCACAGAGGAGTTTATCTATCTTACCCTCAGAGGGATAAAATAGAGAGTATTATTGAAAAACTTCCCCCTAAAGACATCGATGTCATTGTGGTTACGGATGGGGAAAGAATATTAGGATTAGGAGATGTAGGTGTAGGGGGAATGGCGATACCTGTGGGTAAATTATCTCTATATACACTGCTTGGGGGAATCCATCCTAAAAGGACGCTGCCAGTATTTTTAGACGTGGGTACAAATAATCCTGACCTTTTGCATGATGATCAATATTTAGGGTTTAAACATGAAAGAATGGTTGGTAAACCTTACTATGATTTCGTAGAGCGTTTTGTAGATGCAATTCATAAAAAGTATCCCCGCGTGCTACTGCAATGGGAGGATTTTGCAAGACCAAACGCCAAGCCCTTGTTGGATGCCTATCGCGATCGAATTTTATCATTTAATGATGATATTCAAGGAACTGCCGCTGTGGTTTTATCCGCGCTGCTCACCGCTTCAAAACTGGGTAAATATTCACTGAAGGATCAAAAAATTGTAATCTTAGGTGGGGGCTCGGCAGGTCTTGGAATCAGCTCACAAATTTTGAATTTTCTAGAATCTGAAGGAATTCCTAGGGAGCAGGGAGTCAAGCAGCTATATATTCTAGATGTCGGGGGGCTTTTGCGCCAGGATGGGGATATTCTTTACGAGGAACAGAAGAATTTTGCAAAACACCCAGATGAACTATCAGATTGGCAAGTACAGGATCCTAAAAAAATCAATTTGGTCGAGGTTATACGTCATGTAAAGCCCTCGATATTAATAGGAGTATCCGCTCAGCCTGGAGCTTTTACCGAAGAGGTAGTAAAAACAATGTCTCAAGGTGTTGATTTACCAGTCATCCTTCCTTTATCGAACCCGACATCTAAAGCTGAGGCCCGTCCCGAAGATATTTTAAAGTGGACAGCTGGAAAGGTGATTATAGCTACAGGGAGCCCATTTGCCCCTGTGGAGTTTAACGGAAAGGTCATTTCCATTGCACAGTGTAATAACGCCTGTATTTTTCCAGGGCTTGGCCTGGGATCTATAGCTTCAGGGGCCACAAAGATGACAGACAGGATGTTTGTAGAGGCAGCTAAAGTTTTAAGTTTGTATTCTCCTATGTATACCGATCGTACAGCTTCTCTTTTTCCCTCTTTTGATAAAATTCGTGAAATTTCTAAGGACATAGCACTTGCGGTGGGATTGGTGGCAGTGGCGGAGGGAGTAGCTCCAATGAAAGATGCCTCAGCACTACGTAAGGAGATAGACAGGAGGTTTTGGAATCCCGTCTACCCCACTTATCGAAAAAGACGAACACCCTTATGAGAGCGCAGCCTCTAAAGCGGCGCTATAGTTTGGCTCGTTAGTGATCTCGGAAACCATTTCTGTATATAGTACACGGTTGTGCTCATCAAGAACAACTACTGCACGGGCACAGAGTCCAGCTAGCGGGCCATCTTGTATTTTTACTCCATATTCTTCTGCGAAGTTATCAGAGCGCATTAAAGATAGGGTGTGAATATTCGTAATACCTTCAGCTCCGCAGACTCTTTTTTGAGCAAACGGTAGATCATACGAAATTAATAGAATATGGACATGGTTATGAATAGCTGCTTGTTCAGCGAATTTTTTGGTAGACATTGAG
>JBEIFG010000210.1:0-2471 GCA_040382555.1 Chlamydiales bacterium
ATTTAAAGGATACTCTACTAGATAAGGTGAGTAAATTCGCTCTATATTATTTGCATAAAATTGCAGTGAAACAGGTGCTACCCTGCACGACTAAAAAAATTGAATACATCGAGAATAGAAAAGAAAGTTTTGATATTTGGCTTCAAGATCAAAATTTTACATCTTTTCCCATCGTAATTACCACACCAGATGGTATTACTATTAGAGGTACATTTTTTAAAAATTCTATGAGTAGATTAGAAGATCCGATTGTTATTTTTTCTCAGCCTAATTCTTTCATTTCTAAAGGAAATACCTTTAGGATTCTGATAGAAGAAGGATTAAAGAGATATTCGAATTGCAATTTTTTGATCTATGATTACAGGGGCTGCGGAGAATCTCAAGGAGACCCTTTGCTGGCTAAAGAATTCATTCTTGATGGAGAAGCAGTATATCAATTTGTAAAAGATCAATTGCAAGTTCCTCCTAAGGATATTCACATGCTAGGTTATTCCTTTGGGGGAAGTGTTTCTGCGCAGGTTAAGGCAATGCATCCAGAGTGTAGTGGGAACTATGTGACAGATAGATCTTTCTCTTCTGTTCCAGAGGTGGCAGCAGAACGATTTACTAATAAAATTATTTCGTTTACTGCATGCAGATTGCTTCATTTTTTAGGCTGGAATATTTTAAATTCTACTGAGGCTTTAGCTAAAATAAAATCACGAGTTCTTGTGATTTTCCATCCAGAGGATTTGACTATCAAAGGTATTTCACAGCTTTATAAGAAGGTTCCGCAATGGACTAATTTTTTTTACATGAATCTAGCTCAGCGCAGCTTTAGGGCCGTATCTAATGCTCTAGTTCATGGGGTGGCGCTGCATTCTTTTGAAAACGAGAAAGGAGAAAAAGCACACATTGAAGCGCTTGATTTTCTACTTAAGAAGGTTATATATTGAAAACAGAAAAAATAGGGCTCCATATGGAGCCCTATGGTGGAGAAGATTATCCTTTTTTCTTTCTATCGCTCTCAGAAAGATATCTTTTTCTTAAGCGAATAAAATGAGGAGTTACTTCCACAAGTTCGTCATCTTGGATGTAATCGATAGCCTGTTCTAAAGTGAAAGTTCGAGGGGGAACGAGGATGATATTTTCATCGCTGCCTGATGCTCTCACGTTGGTTAATTGCTTTCCTTTAACCACATTCACAATTAAGTCATTATCTCTGTTATTTTCCCCAACAACCATACCTTCGTAGACTTCTTCGCCAGGAGCTACAAATAAACTTCCCCTTTCTTGAATACCAAAGCAAGAATAGGCAGTTACTTTACCAGGGCCATTAGAGATCAATGCTCCCTTTGTTCTACCAGGGATCTCTCCCTTCCAAGGCGCATAGCATTCAAAGATAGATGTTAAAATTCCAAGACCTCTTGTAACAGTCATGAATTCGTTTTTATAACCCATCAGACCACGAGTAGGTATAATGAACTCAATGGTGGTGATGCTATGCTCGTTAGTATTTAAAGCTCTCATCTCGCCTTTTCTGCGGGAGAGTTCTGCAATTACTGGACCTGAAAATTCTTCTGGAATTTCTACGTGAGCAATTTCTAAAGGTTCATGATCTTCACCGTTGATTTTTTTCAAAATAACTTGTGGTTTGGATATTACGAATTCAAACTCTTCTCTTCTCATGGCTTCGATAAGAACAGCTAGGTGCAATTCACCACGTCCACAAACTTTAATAGAATCTTCTCTAGAATCTGAATCTTCAATTTTAAGAGAGATATTCGCTCTTTTTTCCAGCATCAGCCTGTCTCTGATTTTATTCATGGTGACGTGCTTACCATCTCTTCCTACTAGAGGGCCGTTATTTACGGATAGCTCAATAGAGAGGGTAGGTTCTGCTAGGTTGATAGGTGGTAATTGTACCACATGATGAGGGTCGCATAATGTGTCGCCAATCATTACTTCAGGGATACCTGAAATACTGATAATATCTCCTACACCAGCTTCTTCAAGTTCAACTTTCTTAAGACCATGGTAGCCTTCGATTCGAACAATTTTATGCTGTGTAGGGTGACCGTTTTTATCGATTCTTGTGAGTGTTTGTCCTTTTTTTATTTTTCCCTCAAGAACTCGGCCGCATGCTTGTCTTCCAACGAAATCATCATAGCTGAGTGTAGTCGCTTGCATAAGGAAAGGTAGATCCATATTTCCAGGAGGTGCTGGCACTTTTTCTAGAATAAGCTCAAATAAGGGTCTCATATCTACCCTTGGATCATTGAGCTCCTTGGTGGCAAACCCTGATAATCCAGAAGCGTAGCAAACAGTAAAATCTAACTGCTCATCGGAAGCTCCCAGCTCAACGAAAAGATCGAATGTTAAATTAAGAGCTCTATCGGGATCAGCGTGGGGTCGGTCGATTTTATTGAGTACGACAATAGGCTTTAATCCCATTTTAAGTGCCTGCGAGAGCACAAAGCGTGTTTGAGGCA
>JBEIFG010000211.1:0-2460 GCA_040382555.1 Chlamydiales bacterium
ACACTGAAAAATCCCTAATATCTCTCTCCAGCTTTCTGCCACTTTATTTTCTAAATCCGTTCTGAGATCTATTTTATCATCTCTTTGCACATCAAACGGGGATGGGAAAATTTTTGTGTTCACTTTACCATTGGGAGTCATCTCAAATTGATCAACAATGATAAAAAAACTGGGAAGCATATATTCAGGAAGATGAGCTTGAACGTATGAGCGAATAGTATCTATTTTAAGGGATAATAAAGGTTCTATATATGCACAAAGCACCGTTTCATTAAGCACAGGGTTGGTTTTGGCAAGGACGATACAATCTTTTACGGAGTCATGAGATTTAATGAAATTTTCGATTTCTCCGGGTTCAATTCGAAATCCTCTAATTTTCACTTGAGAATCTTTTCTGCCGCAAAATTCTATATTACCATCATGTTGAAATTTTCCTAGGTCACCAGTCCTGTATATTCTTTTACCGTTAGAATATGTGATAAAAGTGGATGCAGTGAGTTCTGGTCTTTTCCAGTAGCCTAAAGCCAGTCCATCTCCGAATAGGCAAATCTCTCCAATTTCTTGCTCTTTTACAGGGTTCATGTGTTCATCTAGAATCAGGACTTGTGTTTTATCGACTGCTTTGCCGATCGGCATGTTTGAAAAATGTGGGTGGTGGGGAACTGTAAAGAATGTGGAAATAATGCCATTTTCTGTAGGTCCATACGCATTAATAAAACAAGCATTAGGAAGGGAAGCTTGGAACTTACAAGTATGCTTAACACTCATCACATCTCCCCCAGATAAAATAGTTTTTAAGGCAAGCTTTGAGGGGTTTAGCGGCATTTCAGCCATCAGTGCAAAAAGTTTTGCAGTGAAAAGAGCAAGTGTAATTTGCTTTTCTTCAAGAAATTTAACGAGAGACTCTAAATCTAATTTTGTATCTTCAAAAATACATAAAGTAGCTCCTGTGAGCAAGGCTGCCCAAATTTCAAAGCTAGAGGCATCAAAAGAGGTATTTGCCATGTGAAGAATCCTATCATTGGGACTAATCTTAAGCCAATGACTATCTATAAATAACCTCTGTATATTCCTTTTTGTTACCTCGACTCCTTTAGGAGTGCCTGTGGACCCTGAAGTGTAATGAAGAACTAAAATGTCATCTTGATTAAGAGACTTATCATCTAGTTGCGAGCTTGATTGGCTTATATATTCAATTTCATCAATGAGAAGCGCATTTTCTAGAGAAGGGATTTTATATTTTTTTGATGTGATCACATGTTTTGGAGAAGCATCGCTAAGTATGAAATTTTTTCTCTCATCTGGGTATGAAGGATCTATGGGTACGTAGATTGCACCTATTTTTTTTGCCGCAAGTATGCACAATACAAATTCAATGGATCTATCAAGAGATATTCCGATTCTATCTCCCTTTTGAATTCCTAAAGAAAGAAAAAAATGCGCGTATTGATTAGACACGATTTCCAGCTCATGAGCTGTAAGTGTCTTATCACCACAAATCACAGCTGGTTTAGATAAAGAAGTACTCATTTTAGTCCTGTCAATAATATTACTTGGATAACAAAAGAATTACCGAAAAATGCCCTTAGTAAATTACCCATGCCGGATTTGGTCTAAATTTGCAATAATAAAATTAATTTTTAATTTTGCATTATATTAAAAGTGCATGTAGCTAAGAGAGGAGTGAAATTTAATTGCATTATAGGTTTGTTGAATAATTCCTATAGGCTTTTACTTAATCGCAGAGCAACCTAGGAGGCTTTATGTTAGATCCTCACCTGCATCATTTTTTTGATTTACAAGCATTTTAACTGATTTTTCAAACCATGACGTTTAAAAATTTCGAGATTGCCATCTTACAGAACCTCTTATATCACACTACAGATTCTATTGTGAGGCGAAGGTATGAAAGCATTCCTTTTTTGCTCAATCATAAGACCTCCAATGCTTCCTTTGTCATAGGCTGCGTTAGCAGGGACTTTTTTCCTCAGGTGTTTTACCTGCGCTATGGGTATGGAAATGCGGTTGGTTCTATTGTTGCTGAATTACTCAGTTTTGCTACTATTTCCTTTTTTTAAAGAAAGCTCCAGATGTAATTGCTTCACGTTTTTTCAACTTCTCTTAGGAGTTTTTTTCGACACATCCATTTAGTTGGGGAGGTAGAGTAATTGATTTACCAGTGAGTGTGATCATCAAGTGATTGTACACAAGTTTAGAGATACAAAAACTCCTTCAAAATTCCCGTATGAGTGGTAATAAGATGTCATTTTTTGTGATATCTCGCGACCTTATCAGTAGTTAGAAAGTTACTTGAAAAAAAACTTAAGTGAACCTTTTTCGGAGGGAAATTGCAAAAAAGAAAACAAAAAATAAAAAGGCGCTTGCGAATAATTCTTAAGATTTTATATAGTTTTGCCATCTTAACGACGAGATCTGAAAAGAAAACGAAGTTAAGAAATA
>JBEIFG010000212.1:0-2458 GCA_040382555.1 Chlamydiales bacterium
AAAGGTTTTTTTTAATGTATCCTTTGTACTATAAGGGTTTGAGACTTAGTGTTACTTTTCAAGTCAAACATCTATGTGTGGGGGATTTTGCGAGTTTTGCCAAAATTTTTGCAGGCTTTTATTTTGGCAAAGGTATTGTCATTAGATCAATATTTTTACTTAGGGCGAAAATTTTCTCGTGATGATTTATATGCTCTAAATCCCCCAGATACAGGCTATTGATGTCTCGCTGAATAGACTCATTGAGCTGGAGCCATTGAAAAAATGAATGCTTTTGGGTTTTAGTGTCGTAAGGGTTGGGGAAAAGTTTTTGTAATTTTCTGCTATATCGATAGGTGATCCTTGCTTGATTAGAAATAGGCTCACCGTTATCAAAAAGATTATAAAAAGAGTCTAAAGTGGCATATTTCAGATTCCCCATAGCCATACATTTGTTTTCATGCCATTGCAGAAGCAAGGCTGAAGTGTCATTAATGACATCATGCTTATCTGACATGATGCTCTGGGAGCTAGAGAAATGATAAAAAACTAAAGGGGATTGGTTAACTAGAATTTGGCTATTAATATCACCTGTTAAAACACGGTTGCTTAAATTCCAGTTAGCGACATTACATCCTGGATCTCGAATAATATGGAAATCTGGAAAATAAGATGGGACAAGATCTATCCAGCGTTGGTCAGTATAGATTCCATTGGCAGGATCAATAAAGCAAAAATTGAGGCATCTGTCAGACCACCAGTCTATAAATTTATGTCCTTCTGGACTGGCTTTAACAGCAATAAAACCAAGATTAAAGATCCCGTGCCTCAAGATAGCTAACTCATTGTCTATAATTTTTTCTTCTGTTTTTTCAGGTTCTAGCTGATGGGGGGTAAGTAATATACTACTATCTTCAAGGCAATCTAATAAACCATCTAGGCTAGAAAAAATAGCTGTATCAGGATCAAGAAATATAATCTTTTGACAATTACTATAGGTTGAGAAAATTTTGCAAAAGGCCAATGGTTTAACTGCTGTACATATTTCCACCACCGAATGTTTAAAAATCCATTGCTCAAGATTATCTATATCAAGCTCTTCTATTAAAATTACGGAATCAAAATCTTCATTTTGCAAATCAAAAAAATCAGGCAATTTGTCAGACAAAACCAGGTGAAAAGTGATGGAAGGATGGAATTTCTTGACTGATTCAGCCAAAACTCTCGCTTTAGGAATATAGCAGGTAGTACAACTCGTGAAAATATGGATTGCGCCATTCAAATTTTTCAGATCTTTATTATTCATGATATTTTGATAAAAAATCAAAAAGTTATTGGTAAATTTAGTGAGAATTTTAACAATTTAAACTATGCTCAAGTCATTTATCCAAATTTTTCCTTAGCACCAAACCATAACTCCCTCAGTTTCCAAAACTTGCTACTACGCATAGAAGATATTTGGGATTCTAGGTGTTGATTAGATGCAACAAGTTGACTAATTTGTGATTCTTTCCACTGCAACAGCTGATCTTTATCTTTTAGTTGCTGGTACAATAACTCTATCTGTACACTCTTTTCTTGTTCATAGTCATCAACTAGTAATTTTAGTCTTTGATTGAGCCTTTGTTTTTTCATGGATGAAAAGGGCGCAGAAACAACAGAGTTGTAAAACTCTAGAAGTTTTTTTGAGTTTTGACCCCAGTCTAGATGACTTTTAGAATATTCAAGTCCCCCTTGAATTATTTTTGAACGAATTTCTGGATTCTTCATCAAAAAGTTAATCGCTTCAACGAGGGAATGGCGATTGACTTCTGGTAGGACAAATGAATTCTCCAAATGAGTAAGACAATTGGCTATATTCGTACTAGGGAGTATGACGGGCTTTCCCATAGCAAGAAATTCTGGTATTTTGGACGGGAAACGATAATCATTAAATTCATCTGGACTTCCAGGTTGTACCAGTACATCAGCAATGGATAATATTGAGGGAATTGTTTCTCTCTTTACCCATCCCATTTCCCTCACATACTCTTTAACCCATAAATCATTCTCACGTAAAAAATTCAGATTATTATCTATACCAGTTCTTACTAGTATGGTTTTCTGGCCTGCTCGGTTTCGATCACCAATAGCTAGGTAAAGTTCTCGTACTTCTTCTTGGTTGGCTAAATGAACATTTCCAGTGTAACAAATGACTGTGGATTCTTCACTGATTTTTAGTTTTTGTAATAGTTGAGAATTAGGGAAACGAGGATAGAACTCCAAAGGATCAACACCTGGAAATAAATTTAAATGGGGTATGTTGGGATCGATAAAATCCTTAAGTTTGTCAATGATAATTGTGACTCCATCAGCCGTAGCTAGAAAATCTTTGTATTTTTTGGGATGGGAGAGGTTATGAGGTAAGAGTTTCTCCGTATTTGTATCAAAATCCTCTACTGGCATCCCCAGATATCGGCTAGTTACGGCTTCTTCATTG
>JBEIFG010000213.1:0-2445 GCA_040382555.1 Chlamydiales bacterium
AGCTGTCCTTCCCAATCTTTTATAAATTCTAGCAAAGAATCTTTAACAGAGTGAGTGGATAAAGCCTTAAGAGTATTTTCACAGCTACTAAGATGAGCTATTTTTGCTAGTAGATGCAAATGTCGTTTATCATCGGAGGAAAATAAAAAAAACATCGTGTGAACCGGTTTACCATCCAGCGCCCCATATTCAATAGGCTGCTTGAGAAATACTACTACTACCATATCAGAAGCAGGGCCTTTTAGGATAAAATCTCTGCTGTGCGGAACAGCTACGCCGTTACTTAGAGACGTGGGCATTAATCTTTCTCGATCTAAAAAAAGCTCTGCTACCACATCGGCATCTACACCTAAGCTAGGGGCTACTTTATTTAAAGTGTTTTTTATGATCTCCTCTTTATCTTTACCTTCCACATCCACCAAAAGATCCCCTTTATTCAAAGCGCGGAACAAGCTAAATTGCTGAGTTCCACCTCTATTTGACACCCTTTCATGTTGAGATTTAGAAGGATAAATTTGATCTTCACTAAATGAGGAGTAGGGCTTTTCGAGATCCAGTTTGCACTTAAGCATCCAATTTTCAATTTCAATTCTGCTAAAGCGATATTGATGATTAAGCTTATAGGCAGGTATTTTACCGTCAGCAAGCCAGCGTCGTATGGTAGTTTCAGAAACACTTAAAAGGTCAGCAACGTCTTTAATTTTTAAATCCATATTAACACCCTTCAAATAAATCGAGAATTTGGTTTGTTGAATTCGCTTTTAACATTTTTTTTCTTCTCTCCTCGTCCCTAATAGATTGAGTAAGTTGGGAGAGAATTTTAAGATACTCAGTTTGCTTATTATCAGGGCCACCGATCATAAATATAATTCTAACATCAGCACCATCTAAAGCGTTCCAATCTAGACCTTTCTTTTTTTGAATGCCTACAGCTATAAAGAAATCATTATAACCTTCTAGTTTTGCATGAGGAATAGCGACGCCGATCCCTATACCAGTGGATACAATTTTCTCTCGGTCAAGAATGGCAGCATGAAACTTTTCTTTATCTAATAATTTACCAGCGCTATCCAAAACCTCAACTAGCCGGGAAATAGCAGCATCACGACTTGTTTCTTCCAAGAAAACTATGAGTTTTTCATCCAAAAATTTGGATATCGTCATGAGCTCGTCCTTTCTAAACAATTTTTTTAGATCTCCAATGCTAGACGAGATCTGATCGTTAATGCGTGCCAGTATGGCCAAAGCCGCCTTCCCCTCGTAAAGTAGTAGATAACTCAGAAGATAGGATAAATTTTGCCTTACTTACTGGAGACAAAACTAGCTGAGCGATTCTCATACCCCGTGTGACTACAAAAGGCTGCTTTCCATGATTGATAAGAACAACCCCCACATTACCTCTATAATCAGCATCAATGGTTCCAGGTGTATTCAAGACAGTAATTTGGTGCTTGAGAGCAAGGCCACTTCTTGGTCTTACTTGTATCTCAAAACCCGCAGGAATAGAAACTTTGAGTCCCGTAGGGATCAGAACACTTTCACCAGGAAGAATTACAACATCTTGTTGTACGCAAGCTTTAGCATCGGCTCCCGCCGCCAAATCAGAGGCGTACTCAGGAACAAACGTGTCATCTTCCGCAATGACTAAAACTTCATTTTCCATTTTATCCTAGACCGTTGTTTCCACGTTTTCATCCACCATCATCATTAGTTTTTTTAACTTTGATGAAAAATCTTCTTCCTTAACTTCTTTGATCCAAGAGTCAAATTCTCTTTCATTATCCATTAAAAAGTTAAGAAAAACGGATAACTTATCTTTTAATTCATGTCGATTTACAATGCAATCAATCATTCCCTTTTCTAGGAGGAATTCTGATTTTTGCGCACCTGGAGGAAGCTTTTGCTTGATTACTTGTTCAACAACACGTGGGCCTGCAAAGCAAACGAGAGCATCTGGCTCAGCCAATATGATATCTCCTAAAGCAGCAAAAGAGGCTGTAACCCCACCGCTAGTCGGATTCGTTAAGACAGATAGGTATGGAAGTCCTTTTTCATGAAGTTTGGCAAGGGCAGCTGATGTTTTTGCCATCTGCATTAGAGAGAGTATAGATTCTTGCATCCTAGCGCCACCCGATGCGGAAACAATCACTACCGGCAGCTCATTCTCTATGCCATATTCAATAATACTTGTGAGCCTTTCACCCACTACAGAGCCCATAGAACCGGCCATGAAGCTAAAGTCTAATACACCGAGCGCTACAGCCCGTCCGTGAATCAAGCAAGAGCCAACTAGAGCCCCCTCATCGCGACCTGACTTCTTCTGTGCAGAGACCACTCTATTTTTATAAGCTTCTGTATCCACAAAATCCAAGGGATCTATAGGTTTAAACTCCGTAAAAAGTTCTTCAAAGGTACCTGGATCAGCAAGTAAATGTACTCTTTGAG
>JBEIFG010000214.1:0-2429 GCA_040382555.1 Chlamydiales bacterium
CGCTTACGGGGAAATTTCTGTTTTCTATTAACGAAATGAGATCTCTTCCTACAGCACCAGTGGCTCCCACAATAGCTACTTTCATAGGCCCTTATTTTTAAATTCATAATTTTTAATCTTTTATAAAATCTATATTTTTTTTACCAAGGATGAAGAATAAAAAAAGTATAGATGGAAATGATAAAAATATAGCTGGGATAAAAAAAAGAAAGATAGAAGAAATATTCCCCAAGCATAAACTTTTTACACCACACTAAAATATTTCTCTCCTAAAGGCGCTATGGTACCAAAATTAATATCACCCTCTAGCCAGAAAATTTAAATTATTATTTTAATTAGGATGCAGTTTGGTGATTTTAAGAGCGAAACTAAAAAAATATTAGATTTATATCAAGGATGGATAGTTGTTTTTTATATCTAGTGCGCTTCTTTGTAAATCCTATCTAGCTTCAAAACATGTTTTTGAATTATGATCGCATTCTAAAGTCGCTATTAATATTTTTCTTATTTGAGAGGCAATCGTGAAATCGTTAAAGGATAAAATTGAAAGTTCTGTTCAGGATGGACTGCGCGCGATAGAGTTTTTACAAAAAAAAGAAAGTGTACAATTTATAGAGGATTGCGCTTACAAGATTGTCGCCTGCTTTAAAAGAGGGGGGAAAATTCTGATAGCTGGAAACGGGGGAAGTTTATGTGATGCCATGCACTTTGCTGAAGAATTAAGTGGGCAGTACAGAGAAAAAAGACCAGCAATGGCAGCTATGGCTTTATCAGATATTGGTCTTATGAGTTGTATCGCCAACGACTTTAGCTATGAATACGTATTTGCAAGGGGTGTTGAAGCACTGGGGAGACAGGAAGATATTTTTATCGGTTTAACTACGAGTGGTAATTCCGCCAATATTGTGGAAGCGGTTAAAGCAGCTAAAACAAAACAGATGGAAACCATTATTTTTAATGGGAAATCGGGCGGAATCCTTAAGGGACTCAGCGATTTAGAATGGATAGTGGAAGGTTTTAAATATTCCGATAGAATCCAAGAAGCTCATATGACAGCTATTCATATCATTATTGAGATGATTGAAGAAATCACAAATCTTGCCTTGCAAAACGTGGATAATATAGATCTCTGTTATGTCTCTTGAGTCTTACATTCTAGATATCATTGAAGATCGAAAGATAGCACCCGGATTTTCTAAGGTGCTTTACCTAGCTAGTCAATTTTACAAAGCAGGCAGCATAATGAGAAATTTTCTTTATGAAAAAAAACTCATAAAAACCCATGCTGTACCAGCCTGTGTAGTTAGCGTAGGTAACATCGTTTGTGGAGGTACTGGTAAAACTCCGTTTATCCAGTATCTTGCTTGTCGGCTTGCTCACTCAACAAGCACAGCAATTATCACTCGAGGATACCGATCTAAACTAGAAAAAATACGAAAATCTTGCCAAATTTCTACAGGGCAAGGGCCTATTTACTCTGCTGAGGAATGTGGAGATGAATCATATTGGCTAGCTTGCAATACACCATGTTCGGTTTTTGTGGGTAAAATAAAAAAGGAAAGTGCAATCCTAGCTTCTAAAAATAAAAATAAAATCATACTTATAGATGATGGTATGCAACATCGAAGTTTGCGCAGAGATGTGGAGATTGTATTGATGAATGGTACTGATTTATGGGGGAAGGGTAATTTTTTACCTAGGGGATTGCTTAGAGATTCTCCCAATAGGATTGCGAAAGCTGATCTTATTATTATCAATAACTGTGAATCTGATGAACAATGGAAACAAATTATAAATGAAATTAAAAAATATAGCAGAGCTCCTATTATCAGATCACATAGAAGGTATCATTTTGCAAAAGAGGTTACAGAGGGGTTAGTGGGTGTTTTTTGTGGTATCGCCCATCCTAGCTTCTTTGAAGAGGCAGTAATAGCCTGCGGGAAAAAAGTGGTTGCGTCACTTTTTAGTCCAGATCATAAATTGCCCTTAAAAAAGTCCTTAGAGGAGTTTGCGATATCCTGCAAAGAAAAAGGAGCGAATGCTCTAATTTGCACAGAAAAAGATTATGTGAAGCTTCAGAAAGATCTTAAGCTAGTAATACCAGTAGTTCCTCTTATTTTAACTTTAGATTTTTCTGAAGGAAAAGAGGCTTTAGAAGATTGTATCGAGAATATTCTGAGAAAAGGCAGGTCCTTTTCCATAGACTAAGGAAATCATCATGAGCGAAGAAATCGTTGTATCGTTGCCTAAACTTGGCGAAAGTATTGTAAGTGCAACCATTGTCCAGTGGTTTAAAAAAGAAGGGGATGATGTAGCTTTAGATGAACCTCTGCTAGAGGTTTCTACAGATAAGGTTAATAGCGAAATTCCATCACCAGTAGCAGGTCGTTTACTTAAAATTTTAGCCTCCCCCGATGAAGAGCTTCAAG
>JBEIFG010000215.1:0-2403 GCA_040382555.1 Chlamydiales bacterium
ATCGCACCCAAGAAATCTGAGGGGATCATGATATGACACTTTACCCAAGGCTCTTCTATTGTTTCGATGTGGGTAGGATCTGGGAAATGAGCCACATTATCTATGTTTAGCTCTTGACCACTTCTTAGCAAGAATTTATATACCACACTTGGAGCTGTGGTAATGATGTCTAAATCGAATTCTCTTTGCAACCGTTCAAATACGATTTCAAGATGCAAAAGACCTAAAAAACCACAACGAAAACCAAAACCTAAGGCTAAAGAGCTCTCTTGCTCTACATGCAAAGCGGAATCATTGAGTTGTAATTTTACTAAAGCATCTCGAACGGCTTCAAAATCGGAAGAGTCTACGGGGTAGATACCAGCAAATACTACAGGGGAGATCACTCTAAATCCTGGAAGTGGATCTAAAGCTGGGTCCTGTGTGGTCGTAATCGTATCACCCACCTTAATGTCTGCAGTATTTTTGATATTAGCTAATAAATAGCCTACCTCACCAGGACGGAGAACATCTACCGGTTTCTCAGTAGGAGAAAAGATCCCTACTTCAAGGACTTCAAATACTTTTCCAGTAGCCATCATTTTTATATGGGTTTTTTTTCGAATTTCACCGCTAACCACTCTCACATAAACCATTACACCCCGATAAGTGTCATAGTGAGAATCGAAGACTAGAGCTCTTAAAACACTGTCTAGAGGCTGCTTAGGAGGAGGAACTAAAACTAGTATATTTTCTAAAATTTCCTTTATCCCTTTTCCTGTTTTGGCAGAACATAACACAGCACTTGAGGTATCGATGCCTATTACATCTTCGATTTGTTGTTTTACCCCCTCTACGTCAGAGGCCGGTAGGTCTATCTTATTAATGACCGGAACAATTTCTAAACCTCTATCTAATGCAAGGTGCACATTGGCTAAACTTTGAGCTTGAACCCCTTGAACTGCATCAACCACTAGAAGAGCTCCTTCGCAAGCAGACAAAGATCTTGAAACTTCATAAGAAAAATCTACGTGCCCTGGTGTGTCAATAAAATTGATTCTATAGGTATAGCCGTCATCTGCTTTATAAAGCATCGTCACAGGATGGGCTTTGATCGTTATACCCCTCTCTCGCTCAAGATCCATAGCATCTAGAACTTGCTCTTGCATGTCTCGTGAGGCAATAGTATTCGTGATTTCTAAAAGCCGATCGGCAATTGTTGACTTACCGTGATCGATGTGAGCGATGATCGAAAAATTTCTTATACGTTGCATGTCGTGGCTTGTCATGGGATTCCTTTTGAAATTGATATGCTAATTTACTCGATGGAGACAAAGAATTCAAGGCTGGTTCTTTTAATTTTGAATTGATTTTAAAAATATATTAAATAGCATTATTTTAAAGAAAGATGGTATCTTAAATGCATGAAAATAGATGCTAATTCCAGTACAGTTTCTTCCTTACCCAACAAGGATCTAAACACTTATCTTTCCATTCAGGATGAAAGAATTCATAGGTTGTTTTTGTATAAAATCCTACCAGTGGTTGGGTTTGGTGCAAGTGCTATATGTACCGTATTATCTGCAGCCGTTTCTATTCAATTTATGTATGGGTCTATCGCTTTTTTAGCTCTGGGTGTTTTAGGTGTTCAACTTGCATCCCGGCAAAATCAGCGACCTTTTATTGATCATCAGCCAGTAGGTTTGCCGAATCGTGGCAATAACTGCTGGTCTAATTCCTTTTTTCAAATAGTTCTTAATAACCCTCATCTTTCTGCATCTCTAGCACATTATTCTTTTCTGCAAAGAGATTTCCAGAACTATGAAGAAAAACGTGCCAGTAGAAATATCCTTTTTTCGGATTATAATGACCGGGCCTTAAGAGCTCATTTAAATGCTCTTGAACCTCAATACATTTCTTTGGACAATACTCAGCAAGATGTATCTGAAGCTTTTGAGAAGTATTTTGGCCAATTTGGATCTTGCTATCACCAATTTGAGCAAAATTTTAATGGTAGTAGCACTCATCAGGGTCAACCCTTCATACTACTAAGTTGCCGAAGGAGTCTACCCTTTCATAGTAATTTTAGCAGGTTTTTTAGTGAAATGACTGACAGTGGTCTTCTTGAAAAAAAATTTATCCACCCTCCAGCGTCTTTAATTATTAAGATAAAGAGATTTTCACCTGCGATTTCTCCCGAAGGTGAGTACTATGCAGAAAAAAGCAACAAAAGATGCCAGATTCCCTTAGCCTTTGATACAGATCCAAGTCAAATAAGAGGAGGTGTAGTTGCCAGATACGAGTGTGATGGATTCATATTACATGTTGGTAATACTGGATTGTCAGGTCACTTTATTGCTTGCGTTAGACGCCCAGGAGGATGGTGGATTTGTGATGATGACTTTACCCGGCCCCTGTCTATAG
>JBEIFG010000216.1:0-2375 GCA_040382555.1 Chlamydiales bacterium
CGTGTGAAGCCACTGTCAGGCAAACAAGAAATGATAGTTGTGGAAGCAGACAAAGGGTATGACAGTGCTGAACTGAGACAGGAGTTGTTGAATCGTGGCTTTTTTCCGCTGATTCCATGGAGAAAGAATGTGAAGGGAGCTCCCACATTAAAAGAAGTAGCAGCTGAATTTGGGTTAGAGCCAATCCGATGGGTGGTGGAAAGAACGCATTCTTGGATTAAGAGGAAGTACCTAAGGCTAATGGCTAGATGGGAGAGAAGAAGCGAAGTATGGAATGCAATGACTCAACTAGCGTTGATTATGGAATGGGTAAAAAATTTATTGAGATAGGCTCATAGAAGAAAAAGCTATTAAAGATGAAAATTTTAGGAAAAAGTTGAAAAACGACCCTAAGAACACCCTTAAAGCTGAAGGTCTAAACGTTCAAGATTCTTGTAATATTACCATCTTAGAAAATACTGAACATGATAAGTATCTCGTTCTTCCTAAGGTAAATCTAAAAACGAAAAAATCTTTAAAAGATGTTTCTGGGGGAACGGTTGCAAGTAGTGTATAAGAATTTCCCTTAGGAATTTAGCTTGAGGCTCATTTTTTTTATCAAAGGATAAAAGCTTTTCTTAGTTTTATCCTTCACCATTCAGTTGCTGCAGCATTAAATTGGCTTATAAAGGAAAATATAATATTTTGAGTATATCTAAGGGCAGAGTTGTTTAACTCTTTTTTTTAGCTCTTGTATGTAAGGTTTAGAGGAATAATCATCTTCTGAGCCGCTATCCAAAACAATGACCTCATCCCACATTGGATCAAGATGAATCATAGAGGTGCCGTTATTTGGTTGAAACCAAGTCCAGGCATGCCCTTGACCTCCCTCAAGAGAGCTTCGCATGTGAAGAATTTTACCTTGGCATGAAAATAATTCAGGAAATTCTTTCTGAGCTCTTGTAATGCAATATCCGGTAATTAATGAAAGGTGACGGCATACCCCTATTTTTTCGTTTATAAAAGTATCTAAAGGTATAATGGGAGTAAGTCGTCCATCACTTGATATAAAGTACGATGCTGGATTCTCTTCGAAAGGATTTTCCCTTTTCCACCTTGCAATATAGGCATCGACCCGCTGTTCTGGATGCTCATCGCTCACCCCCCTAAAAGCTAGATGGATAGTCCTTACCATCAAGGCAAGCTGCTTGGTTAACTCTCTATTTTTTTTAAAAAACGGATTATCCCGGAAATTTTGAGTATAAAATTGATCGAGTGCAGTAGAATGTGAAGGGTCGAATGCGATCATTTCTCGGTTGATGACACCTTCACCCACACTTACACATCGATCTATGTCCATATTCATCTTTGCTGAAACATTCAGTGAGAGTACTTTCCAAATTTCTCCTTGATATACTAAGGTATCAAGCCCTGACGGATAGTCTTTATCTTCTTTATACATCTCCAATCTTGAACTCATTGTATATGTTTTAGAAGATGGAGTTAAGGTGGTATCTAATGATAAAGAGCCAACCAGTTGGGCAAGATATGGAGTGTAGCAGACATTCCTTTGCAGATACCCCGTGAGTACACTTGTAAGGCAAGTTCTATCGATTTTTTTTAAGATAGATTTCTCTACCGGCTTGGATAAAAGAGGCATAAGTATTTGATCTAGCGCATCTAAAATGAGGGTAAGCTTCGCTTCACTAGATTCAGAAATATGGTAATCTAAAGCAGCCTTTTCCATCTTAAGTAGGATGTACTTATATTCATCTATGGATTCAACTACCGCTTGTTTTTTATGAGCAACTAAAACATCAGGATGGCCAATTTTTCCGATAAAGGTACTTACAGATAGTGAGCTAGCAGATTGCAGGGCTTGAATCTTTCGATCTATTGACGCAGCTATCCCTACCGGTAGTAGGTAGTGATATTGATAAAGAGCAAAAATATTTGTTTTTTCTTCTTCAAGCCTACTTAATAAGCTATATAAATCATCGAGCGGTTGCACAAGCGATAAGGCCCTAATTTTGTTTGTGTAGTGATCCAGGGTGCTGTCTTCCACAAGACGCTGTCCGAGCTCCTTTACCGTATCACCTCTTGCTAAGGGACCAAGTAACAAAGCTCCTAGCTGCGTGTAAAGGATGTCTTTTACTTCAGCTGCCATCCCTTCAGCAGATTCTCTAAAATCTTTTCCCGATGTAAGAGCTGCAAGTGTACTGTAGCATGCAGATTTTGATCGTATTTCTTCTATAAGTTCCTCATCCCTAAAGGGAAGATGATTTACTTCTTCCAGCGCTCCCATAGCCTCTTCCTCTTTATAAGAAGAACTATTCTTTCCTATGGCGGGAGCAGAGATTATATTTTGGACTTTAGATAGCGGATCCATAATGATC
>JBEIFG010000217.1:0-2337 GCA_040382555.1 Chlamydiales bacterium
AAGGATTTATCCTGGAGCATATCGCTTTCCTGAATATGAACCAGAGGTTGAATTTCAATGGGAAAATTTGGGTCTTGTCGCATCTAGTATTCCTGAAAGCGTGATCTGTTTGATCTCCGCTCTCGTTTTTTATGGGCTGACTGATCAGGTGATGAGGGAAATTTGGCTTGCAATGCCGCATAAATCTCATCCCCCAAAGCGCCCCAAAACGAGAATCGTCCGAATGCGAAATACCGATCTTGGAAAGACTAATATTTCTCTGGGAGAATACCGTGTGCAGATTTTTGATAGGGAACGCTGTATAATCGATGCGTTTCGTTATCTTAGCAAAGAGATCGCCATCAAAGCGCTACAAAGATATTTCCAAAGCAAAGATGCCAAGCCAGACCCCAAGAAATTGGGTGTCTATGCAAAAAAACTCCGAGTGAACATAACCCCTTATATTTTATCCTGTACAACATGACATCAGACGCAGAAAAATCATTTAAAGCCAAACTTCGCGCCATTGCCAGAGAGAAAAATCTTGATCCCGCAGATCTGTGCCAGAGTCTCACATTAGAGCGGTTTTTGGTGCGACTAGCGAAATCAGAATACTCAAAGCACTTTGTCTTGAAAGGGGGCATTCTCCTCTCAAAATACATTGAAATTGGCCGAGAAACGACCGATTTGGACTTCTTAGCCCAAAAAATCAGCAATGAAGTGGGCAAGCTGAAGGTCATTTTTGAAAGAATTGCCACCATTGATCTCCAAGATGGCTTTTCTTTTCGTGAAATCAAAGTGGATGAGTTAGCTCATCCGCATATGGGCTATCCTGGAGTCGAGGTATCGATGATGGCCTATTTCGGTAAAACAAGATTCAAGGTGGCCATCGATATTGGATTTGGAGATATCGTCGATCCAGTCAAATATGCGATTCCTCTGACAAGCTCTTCCAAGGGAGATCTATTCGAACACAGCGTTAGCCTCTGTTGTTATCCAAAGGAATTCATTTTGGCAGAGAAATTGGAGACAATCATTTATCGAGGCTCATTTAATAGCCGCATGAAAGATTTTCACGATCTCTATTCTATGATCACCTCACCGACTTTTTCTTCTTTTCAAAATCTAGAGGCAATCATCCGCCTCGTATTTGAGCATCGGGAAACCAAACTGGCATTACCGATCCTCTTTATAGAAGAAGAGCTGCCTCAGATGCAAAATTTTTGGAATGAGTATCTCAGAAGCCTTCGCCCCGAGCACGTATCTGTTCTCCCTCGAAATATTGCTGATGTCATCTCTAAAATTAACGATTGGCTTCGTTCCCATACGAGGTTGATTTAAGATATGAGCAAATCATCACTTCTTCTTGATCTTGCTACCATTTAGTGGAGGCAGAGAACTCGTAAAAATTTAAAATAGGTAAATTTTTTTAGAGATTTAAATGAGATGAGTAAGAAAGTACGACAAAGAGTTCCGTATCAACGCAGTGAAACATTACGAAAGTAGAGTTAAGAACGTAAAAGAAGTAGCAGAAGCCCTGGGAATTCCAGAGTCTACACTAAATGGCTGGATCAAGGAATACAGTGAGCACGGGGATAAATCTTTTCCAGGATCAGGGAATATTAAACCTTGTAATGAAGAATAGTATAGGCTTTTAAAGGCCTATGAAGATGTAAAAAATGAAATACTGGTTCATGCAATCAGAAAGAAAAGCATTTCCTATAGAGAAGATGGCGAAAGTTTTTAATGTGTCTGTAAGCGGTTATTATGCATATGCAAAGAGAAAACCTTCCCTCAGAGAAGAGAAGACTAGAGAATTGGTGAGTCAGATCAAAACCATTCATTAAAAGGGAAAAGATGTGTATGGGAGTCCTAGGGTGCAAGCTAAGCTTAAAGAGTTGGGAAACTATTGCTTTAGAAAAAGGGTGGCGCGTTTGATGAAAGAAAATGGAATAGCCGCCAAAATGAGAAAGAACTAGAAAAGAACAACAAAAGCAGGGAAAAGAAAAGCTTAAGAGAATCTGCTAAAGCAAGATTTTATAGCAGAATCTCCCAATGAACAATGGGTGTCTGATATAACCTATGTTTCTACAGCAGAGGGATGGCTGTACGTATCCTGTACAATGAATCTTTTTTCAAGAAAGGTAGTGGGTTTATGCATGGGAGAAAAGCTTTCTGTGGATTTGGTGGAAAATTCACTTAAATAGGCGATATGCCACAGGGGTATCAGTAAAGGGTTAATACATCATTCAGACAGGGGCAGTTAGTATACAAGCGAAGATTTTGAAAAGCTAGCTCAAGACAATGGGATAAAATTGAGCATGAGTGGTAAAGGTAACTGTTATGATAACGCAGTAA
>JBEIFG010000218.1:0-2335 GCA_040382555.1 Chlamydiales bacterium
GCAAAAGGTTACAATGATGTGCCAATTATAAGAGGTTCTGCCTTAAAAGCGCTTGAGGGCGAGGCTCAATATGTGGAAGCAATTAAGCACTTAATGGCTACTGTGGATGAAAAAATCCCTACACCAACTCGCGAAGTGGATAAGCCCTTCCTCATGCCTATCGAAGACGTCTTCTCTATTTCTGGTCGTGGTACTGTTGCTACAGGTCGTGTGGAGAGAGGTATTGTAAAAGTTAACGATAAGCTTCAGCTTATTGGAATTCGTGAAACAAAAGATACAGTTGCTACTGGTCTAGAGATGTTTAATAAGCTTCTTGATGAAGCTAGAGCCGGTGAGAACGTTGGTATTCTATTACGCGGCGTAGACAAGAAAGATATTGAACGTGGAATGGTTCTCTCTGCTCCTAACACATGTAAGCCTCATACTAAATTTATGGGAACAGTGTATGTGTTAACAAAAGATGAAGGTGGTCGACATAAGCCATTCTTTACAGGATACAGACCCCAGTTCTACTTCCGTACTACTGACGTAACAGGCACAGTAACTCTTCCAGAGGGTACTGAAATGGTTATGCCAGGGGACAACATTGAGTTCACCGCAGAACTCATAAGCCCTATCGCTATGGAAGAAGGTATGAGATTTGCTATTCGTGAAGGTGGAAGAACGATTGGTGCAGGTACTGTATCCAAAATTATTCAGTAACTTTTATGAATAATGCGAGTTTGCTGAATAAGCAACTCGCAAATCTTGTGGGTGTGTAGCTCAGCTGGTAGAGCAGCGATCTCCAAAGTCGCCGGTCGGGGGTTCGAATCCCTCCGCACTCGATGTAAAAATATAATAAAAAGTTTGGAAATCATGAGTATTATGGACGTAAAATTCAGTGAAACATCAACTAATGATGAACAAGCTAAGACGTCTGTAAAAAAAAAGAAATCAATTTCTCTGTTTATTCAGGAGTTGAAATCTGAGCTCAGAAAAGTTTCCTGGACGCCCAAGCATGAATTAATATTTGCAACTAAAACTGTAGTTTTAGCTACGTTTGTGCTAGGATTTAGCATTTATCTAGTAGATCTTTGTGTAAAAGGTCTCTTAGAACTGATTAAAGCGTCTGTGCTCTATATATTCGGATAAACTAGGAAAGGGAACACATGCATAAGTGGTACGTAATACAGGTAATCTCCGGGCAAGAAAAAAAAGTCAAAAAGACTCTAGAAGAAAATAGAGAGTCTAAAGGGATGACTGAACTTGTAGAAGATATATTAGTTCCCACTGAAAATGTGGCCGAGGTCAAAAAGGGACAGCAACGTATCAGCGAGAAGAAAATGTGGCCCGGCTACATACTCGTAAAGCTGAATCTTACAGATGATTCCTGGATGTATATAAAAAATACAAATGGTGTTTTAGATTTCTTGGGTGGAGAGAAGCCTACTCCACTTCCCCAGAGCGAGGTAGATGCAATTTTGATGGACCTCGAAGAAAAGAAAAAAGGTGTTGTTCAGAAACACAATATCACTACGGGTGATAGAGTTAAGATCAATGATGGCGTATTTGTGAACTTTATCGGAACAGTTACTGAAGTTTTCCATGATAAAGGAAGATTAAGTGTTATGGTTTCGATCTTCGGAAGAGAGACGCGTGTCGATGATCTAGAGTTTTGGCAGGTTGAACAAGTGCCTGCTGAAACTGAAGTTTCATAAAGTTTTTTGATTGTATTTTAAGGAATAAAAATGGCAAAAAAACTCGTTAAAATCATCAAACTGCAGATTCCTGCAGGAAAAGCCAACCCAGCACCTCCTATTGGTCCTGCCTTAGGTGGAGCCGGTGTTAACATAATGGCTTTTTGTAAAGAGTTTAATGCTAAAACACAAGATAAAGCTGGAGATATATTGCCAGTTTTAATTAGTGTCTTTGCAGATAAATCCTTTACATTTGTTACAAAACAACCTCCTACTTCACGCTTAATTTTAAAAGAGCTTGGAATAGAGTCGGGTTCTAAAGTTCCTAATAGAGACAAAGTTGGAAAACTTACTCATACTCAAGTAAAAAAGATTGCAAAATCAAAATCTTGCGATATGCGTATAAATTCTGAAGAGGCTGCAATGCGGCTTGTCATGGGAACTGCCCGCTCGATGGGAGTCGACATAATCGAAGGCTAGAATAAATATGACGCATCATAGCAAAAGATTTCGGGAGATCGCAAAGGTTGTAAACTCAGAAAAGAGTTATACAATTTCCGAAGCTATCGATTTACTAAAAAAATGTCCACCGGTCAAGTTTGATCAGTCGGTGGAAGTTTCGCTGAAAACAGGCGTGGATTCGTCAAAGTCAGATCAGC
>JBEIFG010000219.1:0-2316 GCA_040382555.1 Chlamydiales bacterium
AACTATAAATTAATGAAAAAAAATTATGACGATAAGCTGCCATTTTCAAAATCATCCGCTGCCTGTAGCCTCGAAGGTCCGCTTTTTAAGTAAACTTCCAGAGGATCTAATCTTTAAGATAATGGCTTATTTAAAAAAATTTCCTATACAGGTCTTTGTTTTATCGAATCAACATTTGTCTAGAATTGCCATCAACGCGGCTAAATACAATGAACCCATGTTAATCAAAAATTTCTTTGAATCACCCATCAGAAATCTAAGAGAAGTAGGAGCTTTCACCGAGCATTCTAAGAAATTGAAAGAACTCTCAGAATGCACCATCGATGCTCCATGCCGCAATTTGATAGATTTAAAAGACCATATTATTAGGTTGAAACTTGGAATTATTGAAGTTTTAAAAGAAATCGATTTTAATACACTAGAGAAAATATTTAAAGACTCCCACCCCAGCAATTTTTTCGAACATCTTCTTTACGAAGTAGATTTCGAAAAACAAGGGGGTATGGAAGAATTTCACCAAATGGTTACATTCCCCGCGCATAACGATTTTTTTCTTTTTTCGCCATTTCTTAGTACAATCTGTAAAATGAAAAGATTCGACCTAGCTCTAGAGTTAGCAAAAGTAATTCCTAATCAAAGAGCCAAAGAAGTAGCATTTAATCTTTTAATCGAAGAGCTTCTGAGCTCATCCTCACAGATTCAAGCGCTACAGCAGGCGCTAGCTATTTACTACCATATAGACAGCTTCGAGATCCAAGAGTCTGTACTAGCGCGTATTATTGATAGGTTATGCAATTGGGACAGCTTAGAAGAGATGATCCATATCACGCTTACAGCTCGCATCGAACCCGTTTTTTTAAAAAAACCACTTGATATTATTTACCACCGTTTACTGGAAGCTGGAGAATTAGCCAAAGCAAAAGAGATTTTAGAACAAAGAATACTTTCTTAAAGTAATCTTTAAATATTGAAATTATAGTTTATTTAATAATATAATTGTTAATCTAAAAAAATTATTGGTTTTATATGTCTATTCAATCATTTACACCGATTAAATCCAATCCTTTACCAAGCTCAGGAACACCCAGTGAGCCGACTCCGGTTGCTCTCGAAAAAATAAGGCGATTATCTGATGTTTTACACACAACCCCTAGCCAACCTGTACGACACAATCAAGGGGGCGAGTGTAGTATAGCCAAGCTTATAAATAATGATGCGGCTACCACGGTAGAGCGGTGCATAAGAAAAAAAGACTGCCACGGATTAACTCCTGAATCTTCCAACAAAAAAATAAGACAAGAACTTGCTCATTTTGCTAAAGATCCAGCTTCCTCTGTACTCTCTCCCTTTTCCATCAACAAAATAAGGCAACAGATTGGCGATCGTAGAGAACTTACAAAATCGGAGTTAGCCAAAAGTCAACTTTCCGCTGCTTCCATCCATACAATTATTTTGAATCAAATAGACCAAAAATTAGGATCTCCTAAGAGCTACTACGTATTAGATTTGGACCATATCGTAGGTGGTGAGATTCATTCTAAAGCAGGTCTTTCTGGTAAACATGTGTATCCTAAAGACCCCTCTATTATAGTAGAAAAAGAATTTCGTTTTAATAATCATATTTCCACTGTATCTTGGCGTGTCCCCTCCATAAATAAAAGCAAAATATCTACCTGCTTTTCTGAATCAGTCTTCGGTGCTACTGACGGTCAAAATGATACAGAGGATCTTATCAAAAAAAAATTGTTAGATGCCTTTGCATGCTCAATGGAAACCTCTTTTAAATGCGTCTGTCTTTCAGGATACAGGGGCATCTATGAAATGGGCATGAATGGCGACACCATTTATCTTGAAGTATTAAAAGAATCACCTCAAACGCACCTTATTCGCACTCTTTATCCCATTGTTTTTTTTGAGGATATACCTATTGCTGACAGGAACTATTTAGTAAAAATAGCCTCCAGCATCTGTAAGGATGGGGCACTCATTCAAAGTGGACAGCCTATTTATTTACCCTATTCCATATTTTGCTCTATATTTCAAAGATCCCTTTCAGAATTTTTAACAAATATTCCTACTCCCGGGAATGGTCCTATCCGCTTAAAACCCCCTGTAAGATACTACTCAAGCGAAAAAAAATCTTATATCTTAGATGGCGCCTTAGGGTTGCAAGCGCTTAAGACTGATATTCTATCAGGCATTTTAACCGATTTTTTTTCTGAGGGCTTTTACGCAGAGTTCGATGAAAACACCGTCGATCGTTTTCTTAAGCAACTGAAGTCAAGCTTAACAGCTGATCAGATCATGAGTTTGCAA
>JBEIFG010000220.1:0-2288 GCA_040382555.1 Chlamydiales bacterium
CAACACGGTGTTGCCAAAGGAAACAAATCGCACATCCAGGGCATCTTTGCTACCGTCTTTGAGATCGGGGATACCGAGTCTTCGGGGATTGACTCCTTGGGTGTAGGCTTCAATTTCTTCTTTTTGAAAAAGCGTATTGTGAAGAACTTCTCCCACAAAGCCATCCCCCGCGATCGCCAACTTACCGCCTAATAACTCAATATAAAACTCTAAAGACTTGGCCATATTATCAACGGTGATACCAAAATGTTGTATCCCTTGTAAATAATGACCCAACCCTTTTGGATTTTGCGAATTTTCGCTCATGCAGAAAAAATCTCCTTGTAAGATTTGTCAAATTATATCAAATTATATCAAATTACATGGAGTTGGAAACCCCTATGTAAAGAGAAAGATAAATAGGGCTTGCCGAATAAAGGTAGAACCTTCGTCAGGCAAGCTTTTCAGCCATTTTGGACACGATTAGGTGCAAGCTTATGGCATTTGAAGGCGTAAAATCCATGCACTTTGCTGGAAAATTGTGGGTTAAAATCGGAAACTGATTTCTGAAGTCACCATTTTTCGCGCCCTGTGGCATCTAGCTTCGACTTGCAGACTTATTCAGCAAGCCCTAAATAATAGAAAGAAAAACGGTAACTGCCTAGATAAGTAAAAAGAAAAAATACTTTTTTTTTTGGAAAAAAGGTGATAGAGTCAAAAAATGAGTGAAGAAGAAAAAGACCAGAAAATAGAGAAATTAGAAAGGGAAAATGCAGTTCTGCGGGAGAAAATAGCAGAGCTAGAGAGGCGTTTGGGAATAAATAGTGAAACAAGTTCAAAACCACCATCAAGTGACGGATTAAAAGCAAAAAAACGGACAAAAAGCTTACGAGAAAAAGGAAAAAGAGAGTCAGGTGGTCAAAAAGGTCACTTGGGACAAACCTTGAGCCAAGTAGAAAAGCCAGATTATATAATCGAGCATTACCCAGTCTGTAAATGTGGAATATGTGGTTATGACATATCTAAGGTCGAGGCAAAAGAAACATTCAAACGTCAGATATTTGATATCCCTGAGCCTCGTCAAGTGGTAACAGAACACCGTGTAATCGTGAAAGAATGTCCCGAATGTAAAACAGAATTAAAAGGGAGTTTTCCCAGCTCAGTAAAAGCCCCAGTCCAGTATGGAGAAAGAATAAAGGCAGTAACGATGTATTTGCATCATCAGCATTTTATTCCCGAAAAGAGATTAAGTGAAGCTTTAGAAGATTTGTTTGCCTGTCCAATGGCAACAGGTACAATTGCCAAGACAACAAAAACATTGGATACAGACCTAGAACCAGTAATTAAACAATTAATATCAGAGGTAAAATCTGCCTCCCTGAAACATCTGGATGAAACAGGATTACGCATAGGGGGCAAGACACAATGGTTACACGTTGTTTCAACAGAAACAGAAACCTGGTATCGAGTAGCCGCAAAACGTAAAGATATTGAGATCTTGGCGGGGATAGAGGGAGTGGTTGTCCATGACCATTGGAAACCTTACTATCAGCTTGAGGGAGTTAATCATGCCTTGTGTAATGCCCATCATCTCAGGGAATTAAAAGCTTTAGAAGAGATTGAACAAGAATCGTGGGCAACAGGGATGAGACGACTATTGAGTTTAGCCTGTCATTATAAACATCGCTATCCCGATGGAATTCCCTCAAATATTATCACTCGTATTCAGACACTGTATCAACAAATATTGGCGAGGGGATTAGATTTTCACTCCTCCCAATTACCCTTAATTCGCAAAAGTAATCGGGGACGACCCAAGCGACGAGTGGGGCATAATTTGTTGTTGCGCCTTCAGAATTTTGTTGATGATGTCTTGCTTTTTTTGACTCAGGTCAATGTCCCTTTTACGAATAATCAAGCCGAACGTGACTTACGCATGATGAAATGCAAGCAGAAAATTTCTGGTGGCTTTCGTTCTTTTGATTGTGCCACATCTTTCGCTAATATTCGTTCTTTTCTTTCGACGGTTTCCAAGCGAGATTTTAATCTTCTTCAAGCACTCACTGGTGCTATGAAAGGTGATTTTTCTTGTCTTACCTGACTCCTTCTCTATCTGGGCAGTTACGAAATTACTCGCATAGAGGCAGGTGGAAAGGGGCGGACTGCCCTGGTAAATGAGGCTAAAAAAGCGGCAAAAAATGCTGGAATTGATGTAGAAACAGCATTCTTTAGCCAAATTGCCATTTTCACCCATGACTGGTCTCGTGACGACATTGATCGCAATGGCCCTGATCGTTATAACTATTGGC
>JBEIFG010000221.1:0-2250 GCA_040382555.1 Chlamydiales bacterium
ATACATATACGACAACATTCTCTCGGTTCTCAAAAAACAATTTAAAGACGTGCAAAACGGTCACGCCAATCCTTTCATCATAAATTGTGTTTTCGGGGCTACCCTCGATAACATCGATTTTAAAAGTAAAAACCTGTTTTGCGATGCTTGGATAGTCTGAAAATAGACCACTGTAATCCAAAAAATACATGGTATAAATTACCCCTTCTTGAGTTACAAACTCATAGGAGTAATCGTCATTTTCCTGAAGTTGATAGGGGCTTAACAAAGTTAAATCTCTTTTTTAACTCAGAAATCTTTCCTCCCGCTTTAAGGTGTTTTTCGATGACTTTTTTATCATCAAGCATTTTTTTAAAGATGGCCGCACCCTTTGAGTTTTCTTTTATCTCTATTTTTCTAATCGCACTCATGTTTCCAAAGGTATAAAATATTTAGCTAAAGCCCCCCGAACACCAGATGAGAATTCGCCTAAACTTTAATGGTATCAATAAGTCTCAAATCTCACTTCTCCTGACTTTCGCAAAAAAGAGGTGTTGGCAATCTAATCCTTTAAATTTCTATAAAAACAAAGATTTTATGTTTGTTTTGGGTGTCCCCGATTCATCTTTTATTTTTATTAGATGTATGTACGCAGGAAGAAAAACAAATCCGGAAAAATCAGTGTACAAATCATAGACAAAAGTAGCGGCAGCTACAAAGTGCGTCAAACAATAGGCTCTTCGGCTAATGAACAAGAGATAGGGCTTCTTCAGCAACAGGGCGAGTTGTATATCAAAAATGTAAATAGGCAGACAGAGATTAATTTTATTCTGGGTGATGATGCAACTTACTTCCAATCCATCTACAACAACATTCAACAGGTTCAACTGCTTGGACCAGAACTTGTGCTGGGTCAAATTTTTGATTCCATAGGTTTTAATGCTATACCCGATGAGATGTTTAGACATTTGGTGTTAGCCCGACTCGTTTATCCTGTAAGTAAGCTTAAGACATTAGATTATCTTCAAAAGTATAGAGGTCTTATTATTGAGAAAGACGAAGTGTACCGGTATTTGGACAAGCTTCAAAGAGAGCAAATAAAGGTGGTTCAAAAAATCAGTTTCGATCATACCCAAAAAATATTAGGTAATAAGCTCTCCGTAGTATTTTACGATGTGACCACCCTGTACTTTGAAGCCCAAGACGAAGATGACTTACGAAGAACTGGCTTCAGCAAGGATGGTAAGCACAGCCATCCTCAGATTGTGTTGGGGTTACTGGTCAGCGAAGGGGGCTACCCGCTAGACTATGAAATTTTTGAAGGCAATAAGTTTGAAGGGCATACCATGCTGCCTGTCATAGAGGCTTTCAAAGAGAAATACCAAATGGGGCAACTCATTGTAGTTGCAGATGCCGGGTTAATGTCAGAGAAGAACATCATGCAGTTGCTGGCAAATGGGTACTCGTTCATTATTGGGGCACGGATAAAAAACGAAAGCCAGGCCATCCAACACCAAATACTTTCGATAAAATTGCGGGATGGCCAATCTGGAGAAATCAGAAAAGACCCTATACAAAGAATTATTGTAAGTTATTCAGTGAGTCGAGCCAAGAACGATGCCCACAACCGCACAAAAGGTTTTAACAGGTTAAAGCAGTTATTAGAAAAAGGCAAGCTCACAAAAAAGAATATCAACAATAAAGGCTATAACAAATACGTAAAGCTTCAAGGACAAGTGACCATCACCTTAGATGAAGAAAAATATTTGGCAGATTCCAAGTGGGACGGTCTGAAAGGATACTTAACCAACACCACGCTGGCGAAAGAAGCCGTAGTAGAATACTATAGACAGCTTTGGCACGTTGAGAAAACTTTTCGCATATCAAAAACGGATTTACGCATCCGTCCTGTTTATCACTTTAAACGAAAAAGAATTGAAGCTCACATTTGCATTGCTTTTGCGGCATGCAAGGTGTACAAAGAACTGGAAAGGCAACTCAGAAACCGTAAATCCGACTTGAGTCCTGAAAAGGCTATAGAAATTTTAAAGACCATATACGGGATTACCATCCAATTACCTCAATCAAAAGAAAATAAGCTGATGCTTTTAGATAAAACGAAGGAGCAAAAAGCTCTACTTAATATGTTTATATAACTGCGGGTGTCCCTGTGCGAAAGTCAGGTGAATCTGCGGCCGCAGCCGCTACCGTTGTAGCAGAAGCAGAAACGCTGAACGCAACTGTACTTGGCGCAAAACTAGGCGTTGGCTC
>JBEIFG010000222.1:0-2232 GCA_040382555.1 Chlamydiales bacterium
ATCATTAATTATTTAAATCTAGTTTAAGAAGACTAACTTTCAATTTTGGTGGCTTCTGTGAGATGAAGGTACTTATTGTTTATTTGAATTTGGTTATCCAAAAGCACAGCTGAAGCATTTCCAAAGCCTTTTTGAAAGATATAGGGTAGCAATAAAATCACAGATAGGGCAAGGATGGCGAAGGATTCCGCTTTCGCTAAAACAAGGCTTTCACCACCAGCTACTGGTTTTATAGGGAATTGAAAGTTAAGGGAATCCAAAACGATGTTTTTTTAAAAAAGAATCTCTAAAAAAAATACTGATTTATTGTACCTGAATCGTTTTAGATACTGTATTAAATGAACCTGGAACGAGTTGGTTTTTTCTGTCTAAGAGCTCAAGTTGAATGGTATGTGCCCCTTTACTCAGACCGTAGATGTAGTAGGGTTTCCAAGAAGTTAAAATTCTTTTCACCTCTCCATCGATAGTTAACTTCACTTTGTATCCATCATTTGACATAATGCAGTTTCTGATATAAAAATCCAAAAGAATAGGCTTTTTAGCAGGATATGTTCCCTGCGGCTCATTGTAGGTTAAAAAGGGCTTTTTCAAATCTACCTCAAGCGAGGTATCTTTTGTTTTATAATAAAATACCTGAGCATCAAAGCATCCGTGACCCTTTAAGCTTTCCCCATAGGAGCGTGTGGGAAACATACGAACAATGTGTTTTCCTGGTTCAAGTTTAAAAGGGGGGGTAAAATCAATTTTTTCATCAAAATACAGATCGTGGTTATCGAGAGAGTCAAAAAGCTCTTCATAAGCTTCAAAATAATCTCGATCATCTATAATCACATGAATGCTTTGCCCATTGGGATCATCTTGAATTTGGCTTGCTCTTTCAAACTGACTTGCAGTACCTACTACATATCCATCGAGTCGCGCCTCAAAGCGTATAGGCCATGATGTTTTCATTTCACCAGAAGCTGGGTAAACGATTCGCAGCTCCACTTCTTCAGGCTCTGGAGTGGGGTTCATTTGCACCACTTGCAGGTTGGTTTCGTTGGGCGTGGGTTCATCAATGGTGGTGGCTGTGAGGGTGGAAGAACAAAAGATACCGCCGAGTAAAGATAAGGCTATTGGATAGATCAGTAATTTCATAGAACAATACCCCATATTTATGAAAAACGGTTGTAATAGTTTAGATTTACTTCTTTTGTTTTTTTAAGTCCATACTGCATCAATACTTTTTTTTAGCCTATCTGTTTCTTGCATATTTATTTCTTATCGCTTATAGGGAAGAAATTCACTGAAAAGATACTTAAGAGCTTTATGGATACTACAGTAGTTGCAGTTGGTATTGTTGTACTAGGGCTAATTTTTGACTATACCAACGGTTTTCATGATTGTGCTAATGTGGTTTCTACTGTGATAGCCACTAGGGTTCTTAAGCCTTTATCCGCGATTGTATTAGCGGGTGTGCTTAACACCCTTGGCGCCACCCAGGTAAGCGCGGTTGCCTCCACGATAACTTCGGGACTGGTTAACCATCAAGTCGTAACTCCAGAAACGATTCTTTCTGCAATAGTTGGGGCTATCGTTTGGAATGTAATTACTTGGTACTATGGGATTCCTAGTAGTTCATCCTACTCTTTAGTAGGAGGTTTGATTGGGGCCACCTGGTTCAGTGTGGGGCGCGGGCAAGTACTCTGGGCGGGGATCCTCTCTAAGGTCATTTATCCTATGATAGCTTCCCCTTTTATCGGTTGCTTCATCGCCTTTTGCTTGATGAAAGTGTTGCTGTTTCTAATTAGAAAAAAAAAGAGCAACTCGCAAGGTAAATTGTTTTCTAATCTTCAAATAGGATCTGCAAGCATTGTAGCACTCGCTCATGGCCTCAATGATGCACAAAAAAGTATGGGGATAATTACCCTGGGCTTATTTGCCGCAAAAATGATCTCTTCTCAGCAGGTCCCATTTTGGGTGATTGTAGCTTGTGCTTTGGTCATGGGTCTCGGTACCGCCTCAGGGGGGGTTAGAATCATCCGCACCGTGGGTTTTTCTATTACTAAATTACAACCTATCCAAGGGTTCGCCTCTGAGCTAAGTGCCTCGTTAGTTATTCTTATTGCTAGCTTACTGGGTATGCCCATTAGTTCTACTCATATGATCGTGGGAAGTGTAGCAGGCTCAGGAGCTGCCACGGGATGGGGTCGTGTGAAATGGTCTATCTTTCAAAAATTAGGAATAGGCTGG
>JBEIFG010000223.1:0-2228 GCA_040382555.1 Chlamydiales bacterium
GCTCTAAGAGCTCTAAAGAAAAAACTTGATAAAGAAGGCATTATGAAGGCCGCTAAAGCTCATCGTTTTTATGATAAGCCTTCTGTAAAAAGCAGAGCGAAGTCCAAAGCTGCTCTTAAGTACAAAAAAATTAAAACTTCTCGAGCTATTTAAGCTTACCTCTCTATCAACTTATCTTTTAATTTAGCAATTTGCGAAAGCAATTGCTAAATTACATAGAAAAAAATCACCCTTTTCGATAGAATCATTTCTTCAATCTTATTAGGTAAAAACGCGTATGAGTGACTATTATAATGTGCTTGGCGTTTCCAGAGGCGCCTCTCAGGAAGAGATCAAAAAGGCGTACAGAAAAAGCGCTATTAAATTTCACCCCGATAAAAATCCAAATAACCCAGAAGCTGAAAAAAAATTTAAAGAAATTTCAGAAGCTTATGAGGTTTTAAGCGATGAAAGAAAAAAACAAGTTTATGACCAATACGGAGCAGATGCCTTAAAAGGCGGCGGTATGGGGGGAGGCGCTCATGGAGGCTTCTCTTCGATGGAAGAAGCATTGCGTACTTTTATGGGAGCTTTTGGCGGCGGCGGTGGATCAGAAACAATTTTTGATTCATTTTTTGGTTTCGATAGTGCGTCAGCAAGTGCTGAAAGACAAGGTGCCAGTAAAAAAATGAACCTGACCCTTTCTTTTGAAGAGGCCATGAGTGGTACTGAAAAGGAAGCTTCACTTACCAATTTTGTTTCATGCGAAACCTGTAATGGTTTAGGAGCAGCATCTTCCTCTGGGATTAAAACATGCTCTAAATGTCACGGTCAAGGACAAGTACATCAAACACGCGGCTTTTTTAGTATGGCCACAATATGCCCTCAATGTAATGGAAAGGGTAAAGTGGTATCAGATCCTTGTAAAGACTGTCACGGCGAAACCCGAATAAAGAAAAAACAAAAAGTGACTATTAAAGTTCCTGCCGGCGTAGATTCGGGAATGCGACTTCGTCTTTCAGGCTATGGAGATGCCGGAGAGGGCGGAGGACAAGCTGGTGATCTTTATGTCTATATTAATGTTGAGTCCCATAAGCTTTTTCAAAGAGATGGGGATGATCTTTTACTAGAGCTCCCCATCAGTTTTACAGAAGCTGCTTTAGGTGCCAAAAAAGAAATCCCTACCGCACTTGGTGGCAGTTGTAGAGTAAATATACCCGAAGGAACGCAATCTGGAAAGCTGTTACGAGTAAAAAATGAAGGATGCCCTAATGTTCATGGTCAAGGACGAGGTGATCTTCTTCTCAAAATTATCGTGGAAACACCTGTCGATTTAAATGAAAAGCAAAAAGACTTACTAAAAGAATTTGCTGAGTTAGAAAAAGAATCTAACTCTCCAAGAAAACAAACCTTTATGGATAAGCTCAAAGGCTTTTTTTCAAAAATGTAGACAAAGTATTTCGTCAGACTTTTCATATTAAGGTAGAAAACAACTCAGCTCTTAAGAGCTGAGTTGAACCGCCACACCAGTCGATTGAACCATCATATTGCTCGAAAAAACATACTGAGTCTATGACACCCTTTTTATCCTAAATCATCGTGCCATACACAAGACAAAGATTGATTTGATATAAAACAGTTTGAATTCCCAAAAAATAAAGCCCCTTGCATTTTCTCAGTATACATTATTAGCAATATCCACCTTGTATTTGACTTTTTCAAAATATTTTGATTGAAGCTATCACTCAAATACCTCATGAGGTCTCATGGCTTATCTTTGAATCACGGCAAAGACTAAAGTTAATTATTCATTATGAGGTTCCATTTTATATAACCTGGGTTCAAGAAAATAGTGCACCATAAATAAAAATATGGGATTATTGACTGGTGAAAACACATACCAGACTCATAATATAAGAAAGAGAGCAGATTTATTTGCTTATCAATCAGGGTAAATCTAATCGAGAAATAGCTGAAGCTCTCACCCGATCACACACCACAATCGCAAGAGAGCTAGCGCGTTTCAGAACGCGCTATGAGTATTCTCCTTCAAAAGCAGAAAGCCAATTGAGGAGACAAGCTCCGAAACGGGGCAGAAAATCGAGCATTGAGCTGAGGCCTGAAGTTTGGGATGAGTCTATAAAAAAGCTTATCCACGATAATTCTCCAGAGCAAATCAGCAAAACTTTCAAAGCTGAGCATGCTGATGAGCCATTGAAGTGGATATCTCATGAGACCATTTATAAGTA
>JBEIFG010000224.1:0-2225 GCA_040382555.1 Chlamydiales bacterium
ACTAAGCTTTCCTTCTTTTCCACTTTTTAGGTCCCATGTAAAATCTCTTTTTACAAAGCCTGCTTTTACCAATTCATCTAAATGCTTACTAAATATTCCCCCCAAACTCTTTCCTAATTCATTGCAAATTTTTACAAGCTCTTTTGGACCGTTGGCAAGACAAAGAACGATTTCTTTATGCCTAGTTTTAGCACGGGAAAAAAGATCCGAGAATATCTCATCAAATTCTCGTACAAGCAAACCTCCTTTAGTAAAACAGAGATCTTGGATATTTCTCTCTGCAGGGAGATTTGATTTGATTTGTTCCAAATAGAGGGGAACTCCTCCTATTACAGATAAAAGCTTAAACTTTTCATAAGGGCTGATGCGCTGTTCTTTTGGGTGCCAAAAAGCATTACAAACATTTAATGGGAGCTCTTCGAGAACAAGATCAATGGTAATCCTTCCAAGAAACCCTGTACTGCTTAAAATATTCTTTTCAATCCATGAAGATACGGATCCACAAAGCGCGATGATTAAATGTGGATTCTTACTAAAATACATGTCCCAAGCGGTTTTTAAGTGGCCTAAAAAATGAGGATCTTTCCCTCCCATCCATGAGATTTCATCAAATACGATAAGGATTCGACCTTTTTTAGTTTCCTTGGAAAGAGCCCAAAAGAGATCACTCCAATCATCCGATTTAACGCCACGAATACCAACTCTTTCAAGCTGACGTGAAAAATCATTACGCTGGGTTTGAGCTGTTGTCTTGCGAACTGGAGGATTTCCAGAAAAGAAGTAGCTTTTCATTTCTTTCCCGAACTCTGCAAGAAGCCTGCTTTTTCCAATACGTCTTCTACCTCTGACAACGATAAGGCTGGCGCTTTTTTTGTCTAAAAGCCCTTTGAGCCTAGTCATTTCAACTTCACGTCCTATAAACTGAGATGGTTTCATTTTAGCTCCTCCATTTTTAGGTATAAGCATACTCGTAATGGAGGCCAAAATCAAGCAGCAAACAGCAATTTATGCGATTTGCTGCTTGATTTTTTGCATCAAAAAAGTAGCAGCAAACAGGAAGATTAACTGTTTAATGCTCAATTTTCATAGGCGGCGCGCTTTACCATATTTGGTATTTCTGGTTTTATTTGGTCAAGCATATGCTGCTGACCTTACCACTTTCCATACTCGACCTGCTTTTGTAGAGGATATAGATACCATTTACAATCTGATTTGTGATCTTGCAATCTTTGAAGGTAAAGACATAACAAAACTGAATTGTTGGGTATGCTTTGTACTCATATGTTTATTTAGGACACCAAGGAACTCCTTTCTTATATGTGGACGATCTTTTTGTACAACCTAACGAAAGAGGCCAAGGTATTAGTTCTGGATTGCTTAACATGCTCAATTTTATCCAATTATCTTGAGCCAGCTTTTCTAAATCCTCGCTTGTATACTGACTGCCCCTGTCTGAATGATGTATTAACCACCTTTCTTGAAAAAGGATCCATTGTACAGGATACCTACAGCCATCCCTCTACTGTAGAAACATAGGTTATATCTGACACCCATTTTTTTATTGGGAGATTCTGCTACTTCTTTTACCTTCTTAACTCTACTTTCGTAATATTTCACTGCGTTGATACGAACTCTTTGTCGTACTTTCTTACTCATCTCATCTGAATCTCTAAAAAAATTACCTATTTAAATTTTTATGAGTTCTTTGCCTCCACCAAATGGTAGCAAGATCAGTTGGTGGCCTTAACGAAGTTTTTGAGAAAAACGAGTATCGTATAGTCCTTAAGGGGATAGAGGGTGTTTGGGTCAGGGCCTATCCTTTTTATTTGCCGCTCCTAGATTTTAGTGACTCACCTTATGCATTTTTAAAGATTAGCTTTTAAGATTTTTATTTTACTGATTAAAATCCCTGTTCATTTTTTTGAGGTTAACTAGTGAACATGGGTCTTTTGGATATTTACTCTGATTACTTAATTTCACAATATGGCTATGCAACCGCCACAGGTCTATCGAGCATGCTAGATGGTAAAATTAGCCATGATAAAATTACAAGATTTCTAAATACCGGCTCTAGCACCTCAAAAGACCTTGGCTATACGTTAAGCCAACTCTTCAAAAAATAGAACTTTCTAAAGGAGACGTGCTTAGTATGGATGACTCTAGTGCAGAGAAACCTTACACGGATGAGAATGAACTTGTGAATTGGCGTTATTCTCATGCTAAGC
>JBEIFG010000225.1:0-2210 GCA_040382555.1 Chlamydiales bacterium
ATTTGTTGTTGAAGATCTTTTATTTGTAAATGAGCATCACATAGAGCCGCATAGCTGGTCAAGACTGAATTTTGATGAACCATGGCGAAATTTGATACAGTATCCAAAAGCACCTCGGATAGAGCTACAACTCCAATCGACACTTTTGTGTAGGTGGCCAATTCTTCTTTATGTCTGGTATTTTGGTTTGACATAATGGTCAGATCTGTGACAACCTTTAACGATGTTTTTTTCCAAAATTGATTTTCAGTTATTAGCCTGTCAATATCAGCACGATATAATTCTATAACCACATGATGCTCTTGTATTAGATCCCTAATTTGTCTGTCGCAGCGATCTCTCAAACTTTTTTCAGTTTTATCTGCTTTGGCTATAATTCCTAGATTTTTTGCCGTTAGGGCTTGAATTTGTTGTTGAAGATCTTTTATTTGTAAATGAGCATCACATAGAGCCGCATCACTGGTCAAGACTGAATTTTGATGAACCATGGCGAAATTTGATACAGTATCCGAAAATGCATTGATTTGTGTCACTATACCAGATGTAGAACTCTTGCACACCTCTAAAACCCCTGGAGTGGAATAGTTGATAGACATTTTTGCCCCCTCTGTATCTTATATCCTTTATATTATAGCAGATTTTAGGTATTTTATATATAAAATTATTTTTAAACGCCAAGCAGATTTAACCCCCTTATTTTTAATAGCTTGCATATCTTCGTTTCCTTGAAGAGGCCGTTTTTTCAAAATAAATGTAAGATTTATGATTATTTAAAATAATATTTAATATATACTTATTAGGTGTAAACCCCTTGGGGGTAACAGTTACGAGGTATTTATGAGTTCCGTAAGCAATCTAGTGCAAGAAACCAAAGATATTTCGGATACTATATCAAATTTTACCAATGGTTGTCAAAATTCAGTCTTGACCAGTGATGCGGCTCTATGTAAGGCTCATTTAGAAATAAAAAATCTTAAACTACAAATTGAAGCCCTTAAGGCAATAAATCGAGGAATTCAAGCCGAAGCAGATAAAACTGAAAAAAGTTTGAGAGATCGCTGCGACAGACAAATTAACCAACTAATACAAGATCATAAGGAGGAAAAAAAAACATATCGTGCTGAAATTAATAGGCTACATGATAGAGTACTATTTTGGCAAGACGCAGTACCTAAACTTTTGAAAGGTACGAGCGTTTTGGTGTTACCCGATCAAAACACTACGATACTTGCCCCCATCATGAGCAGAACAGTATCTATCGGTCAACCAAAGACCAAATTGGTCAAAAAAATCAAAGAAGTCTGGCATCGCACCAAGTGGTTTTTTTCACTTTTGGGTTCTTTGGTCCTCGGAGCACTCAAACGACACACCTGGTCAAAAACTCAAGTAGTTGAAGGTACTAACTTATTTCTTAGCGGTATCCCTTTTTTTGCTGAACCTTCCGAGAAAACCAAGTACATTTCACTGACCGAAAAGTTTGAATACCGTTTTTTAAAAAAAGAAATGAGAAACGCTGTAGTTCGTGTCCCTGTAAAAGATTTCGAGCCGATAAATTCGGATCAAATAAGGGATGCAGTTCAGAAAATAGAAACGGCTTTAGAAGCAGGAAAAGAGGTGGTCTTGTTTTCCAAGGCAGGAGTTCGGAGAAGCGCTGCTGTTGCTATAGCCTACCTGATGAAAAAAGAGAAAGAATCAATTCCAACAAAAGAAGTTGGAGTCATTTACAAAGAAGCCTTAAGTCAAATCACCGCTTCACGCCCTCAGACACATATAGATTGGAAAACGAAAAGAGAAATAAAAGCTTTTTTTGAATCGCTACCGGAAAAAAAACCCTAACCAGGGCAACAAAAAAATTTATCTTGAAATAAAAAATTTAATATTTAAATATTTAAAAACAATTTAAATATTTTATTTCAATAATGAAATTTTTTTTGTTCTTCTGTTTTTTTCCCCTATTTAGCGCAACTCTATCAATTGATCCCATACAGCACAAATTGCATGTTTGGGGATCTGTGCCTCTGACAAAGGGGGTTGAGCCCATCTCATTTCATTACACTGAAAAAGAGCCGTTTCCGCATCTCTTTTTGGAGATCAATGCGAATTTAACCGAGGCTGGCTTCAAAGATACCAGTGGGGGATTTTGGAAATTTAAACGTTCTAACAAAAAGAATAGCTTCTATTTAGATCCTGATACGATTAAAGGTCTCTCC
>JBEIFG010000226.1:0-2186 GCA_040382555.1 Chlamydiales bacterium
GGCAGTATTAGTTTTACGTTTCCGTTGGAGATAGGTGGAAAGAATGAAATAGTGATTAATTACTATGACGATTTGAAAATTGAAAGGATATCAAGTTTTATAAATATTTATATAAAGGAAATAAAAATTAATATAAATGATCTTAAATAATTTTTTTATCTGAACTAAAAGCATTATCTTTACTATCTAAACCAATTAAAACTGAACCATGTCAGAGGGATTTAAAGAGCTATTGAAATTAGCAAAATCAGCAAGAGTTAAAACTTATGGTGAACTACAAGATTTGGTCTCCGATTGTAAGAATGAAATCACCGGAGCAGATTTTGAATCAGTTCGTCAGAAGTTAAAGATTAAAATGTTTAATTAACCAAATAAAACTAAAACAAAACAATATGGGATTCTTTAGCTGGAACACATGCGATACAGGTGAATCAATCGCAAACAACTGTTCAAACCGACCAACCTTCACAGTGCATATGATTGCACCTGATGGACGAGTATTTACCGAGGAGGATTATGAAGGATACGGTGAATTTGGAGGAAAGGATTTTTACGATCTTCTGTGCGAGCTAAATGGTTTGCCCGCAGACCGAAGTGCTGGAATCGATCTTTGCTTCAAGAACAATCCCAATGGTGATGATACACCCGGAGTGATTTACCCTAAGTTCGTAGAAGAATTAGAAGCTGATGTGGTAGCTCAATACAACAGCTTACCTAATCCTGAAAGCTGCGAAGCACAAGGTTTCTTCTACGGTGAGGAAGAAGAGGATGAGGATGAATGGGAAGAAGAGGAAGAGGATGAAGAAGAATAAGATATAGTGTTTGGTTATGCTAAGAACTCAGAAATGAGTTCGGGGCCTCGTAAGAGGCCTTTTTCTTGTGTGTGGTTTTCGCTAAGCAAATTGGTATCCGAATCTAAACACCGCTGTCGACGGTGTACAGGTTACTAAGTGGTAACCTGCTATACATACTATGGTGGTAACATACTCCCGCCCGCGAGCGTGCATATAAAAAGATATGGTATAATTTTTTTATCTGGTAAGTTTGTTTTATATTTGCTATGTAACCAAAAACATATTCTTATGCAAGACCTTCTTAATGCCACCAAAGAGTGGTTCCGTAAAAACTATTCCTATGTGGAATTAGAACAACTACCAGATATTGAAATCATATCATTTCTAAATCTATCTCATGTCCAATACAATCATGATGGATCACCAAAAACATTTTCTAGTAAAATGGATCTACTTTATGATTATGTTGTTTCACAAGACCTTGTTGATGTAACACCCTAAAACTTATATCATGCCTAGAAAAAAGAAAACCCTCGGTGTATCCCATATGCTGGATTATGCCAACAACCAACTCAAGAGAACGGACCCTGATGCAACTCGTGATTTCAAATCCGGGGTGTGTGCCATGATCGAACGAATTCTGCATGACACAGAAAACTACAACGGTTTCATGTTTGTCAACCCCAACGATTCAGATCACGGATCTCTGGGATACTTTTCCAGAAAATATTTCTAAATAATTTTTTTATCTCGTGGAGGAGTTGTATATTTGCTATGTAACCAAATAACAAAACAACATGGCACAATTAACACCAATTACCCATCAAGCTCTCAGAGAGAGATTGAGCACAGGATCAGTTAAGTTCTATTTCAGAAAAACAAACGGAGACCTAAGAATAGCATTAGGAACCCGGGACTTAACAAGAATCCCTCAGACAGGTCAACCAAAAGGAGGCGAAGCACCTCCGGGAGTAACTTCCTTCTTTGACTTGGAAAAGGCAGCCTGGAGATCAATTTCTCATACTCAGGAAATTTGGGTCGATTAAAAGTTTAAAAGTTAAAGACAAAGGTCTGGAGAAATCCAGACCTTTTTTGTTTGTTGTGAATCCGATCGGGCTACGTGGAAACACCGTCGCCCGAGGTGAATCGACTGTCTACATCTGTTAACACCTGGTTCAACATCTTGACATCTTTTCCGACATCTCTCCACATCTTTTTCACCTCGGAAAGATATTTTTCAAATAATTTTTTTATCCCAACCTACTACCTTATATTTACGTGTAATAAAAAAGATATGGATAAGCCTTGTAAACACGAAAAAACTCACGTTGCGGTTCGTCACGCATCCGGAATCAAACTTGTAAAGTGCAGTGGGTGTGGAGCGGTTGTTAA
>JBEIFG010000227.1:0-2178 GCA_040382555.1 Chlamydiales bacterium
ACCGTGAAGAATCTCTGTATACTCTTGAAAAAGAGCAAATTCTAGCCACTTAAATCCGTTTTTTTCCTTTAAAATCATGCCCCATCTCTTTCTTGCTAATTTACCTTACAAAAGAAGAACATGAATCTAAATTTTTCTCTAGATTATTTTATCTTGCAGCGGGTCCTTCTAAAAAAAGATCTAAATGCTTGGGATCATTTTGATCTACGATGTAATTCACAGCATCATCGGGGGAATAAATTTCCTCATTCTCAAGTAGAGACTGTCTCTGCCTCCAGTTATCTAATGCTTGCTGACGCTGAAGCATAGAAAATTTATGGCAAAAAAGCTTTCTAGAAGAATCTGAAAGCTTTGATGCAAAAATCATTTGCTCTGGGGTTACACTAAAAAGACTATCTCTACTTGTAGTCTCCGCTCTAAGCCATCCACCACCTATTAAACAAAGAAAAACAAAGATACATTTCATAACTGATTCCTTATTTTTTTGTGGGACAATTACCTGGATTACTCGTAGAAGGAGTTAAGTTATTAGCAGCCGCCACTCTTTCCACCGCTTGATCGGGACTAATTAAAGCGCCTGTGGGATCTGGCTGAGAGGTGATTTGCATGGCTGCAGCTCTTTGTACTGGAGTAAATTGCTTACAAAACATCTGCCTATTTTCCGGAGTTAATCCGTAGGCAAACTGCTGCTCATCTCCATTTAATCCCGAGCAGTCTGATTTTTTTATTTTTTTTGAACCATTTTGAGTAGAATAAACCACACTTGTCTTGCTTGCTTCTACAGAAGATCCAATAAATGTAGATAAAACCAAAAAGCCTATCTTGATGAGGTTAGCTCTAAAGAAGTCCATACTTTCTCCCAATTATTCCCTTTACTGTTCTAATAAATGAAAATTAACTATTTTAAAACCAGTTTTTACTTTACAAAAAACGAAACAAGTCAAAATTATTATTTTATTTAGTAGATTGCTCAAAAATTGACATAAATATACTTTGATCCCTCTCTTAAAAACTTTTTCATATTTGATCAAACATCATCAAATGAGCAGGTTTTAAATGAGAGCTACCATGCGGTTAATTTTCATTTCTTGAGGCGGCTAATTTTCGTTGCCCTTGTTCTTTTAGGGCATAATCCCCGCCCCCTATACATTCATATTTTTTAAATAGTCGATCGGCTAACAGGAATATATTAAGGCGAACGTAAAGAAAGAAATCTGATAAAAACCTATTTTTTTAAAATTCTGGATCTAATTCTGCAGTGTTTGATGTTTTTTCTGCAGGTATAGTATCTTTAATACACAGGGATAAAAAAAGAGAAATTACCATTAGTAACCCCATCCATTCTAAAGCTTGAATCACGGCATCCTCTTCGAACCTTTTGCACATAAGACCTGCGCAGGTAGGTCCAAAGTTAGTAACACACCATGCTAACCCCATTAAAATCGCGGAAACCGTGCTAGGAATGGTAGGCATCATTTTATGCCCCCAGGATATGATGATTGGGCTAATACTTTGAAAAAAACCTCCTAAAAACACTAATAAAGCTATTGCTTCAGTGGTTGAAAAATGAGATTTTTTTAGCAAAAGATATAAGAGAGCAAGTGGAGCAAGAATAAAGACAGGAAGTATTTTTTTAGGTCCTAATCGGTCACATAAAAAGCCCACCCATGGAAGAGAAAAAGCGGCACCCATTATGAAACATAGGTGACCCCCTCCCATAGTAAGCCATTGATTGGCTGTTTTAGCCATCATTACATCTGGTAGCAAAAATAAAAGGGCAGATCCAACTAAATAGCTAGATACCTGAGTAAAATATAGCAGTGTTAATGGCTTTACATGCTTTGATAATGATTCGGTTAACTGACTAGCATGAATACGCAACGAGCCGGTATCTATTTCAGGAAACTTATGAATAAGAATAAATATAAAAAAAAGGGCTATTGGAAGAAATAATATCAGGGTATGCCCATTAAATGCATAGTACATTTTTGTAAAAACAATCTGAGAAATACCAAGACCTAAAGCTCCTCCGGACGAAAAGATGAGGATATTTTTCCCTTTATGCTCGCTGGATAAGGCCCCTGCATATCCCACGGCTGCTGGGTGAAATGAACCCGAACCTATCATTAGGATTAGCACGATGATCAATGAGAAAAAAAAACTATTTGAAAACGTAAT
>JBEIFG010000228.1:0-2137 GCA_040382555.1 Chlamydiales bacterium
AAGTCTGAAATTGTGTGGTCTTTTAGCGAAAAAAACACATTACCCATTTCCGCATCCGGATACCAATCTGTCAAAAAACACTGAAAAGATTTTGAGTCAAAGGATTCGTAAAATGGGATTAAATCTCGAGGATCAACTAGTCTATCTCGACATTTTATTATCCCATCTTTTTCTACTACATCTTTGAGAAGCTTTTTATAAATGCGAGGAATATCTTGAGCTCGCAGTAACCCTGAATCTGAATGTTTACTGAATCCACTGTGGATTTGAAGAAAACTAAGATAGTCTAAAGGAAGGTGTCCTCCCATTTGCTCTCTAAGATAAAAAGCATCTGCTTGACTGATAGGCGGAGCTCCATGATAGAAGCAAGAATCATCTTTAAGGCTATAAACCATTTCACATTCACAACTAAGACCTTTATCCCACTGAACAATAAAAACTCCTACATCATCAAGAGAATTAAAAAACTCATGCAGTTGATGATGATTATGGGGGATAAATGGTAACTTATCTAGCCAAAAGCTTCTGATAAATTCAATTCGATCTTTTTCAGGAAGCCTAGAAAGCTCAAACCAACCCTTAGGCATTTGAGGAGCCATTTCTTGCACCAACTTCCATGAAGTATTGTGATCCTCTTGCAATGGAATCACATCGTAGAAACTGATTTTACCAGCTTCTTTTTTTTCTATTTTTTTATAATAGTTATGGACATGTGAATTCATTTTAAAAATACAATCCATGACAAGTTATGACAAAAAAAGATTAAAATAAAAAAGCCATTTTTCAAAGAAAAAAAATTTACTCATAAGGTACGATATGGAGAAAAAGAATTGAAAATTATAAATGAATGCTATGAACTAACATTAACGTAAAGGAACAAACCCAAAAGAGTACTTTGTTATGGTGAAGACCAAGATAGTAATTGTAGGTAGTGGTTTTGCAGGTTTAAACGCAGCTAAATCTCTAAAAAGTGCAGATGTCGAAATCCTAATGATTGACCGAACTAATCATCACTTATTTCAACCTTTGCTATATCAGGTAGCAACCGCTGCACTCTCTCCAGGAGAGATTGCCTATCCTATTCGAGAAATTTTCAGAAACCAAAAGAATACCTCCGTGATAATGGCAGAAGTGAGCTCAATCAATAAAGAGGCCAAAGAACTTTCTTTAGCCGACGGAAGCACGGTACAGTATGACTACCTAATCCTGGCAGTAGGAGCAAAACACTCCTACTTCGGAAACAATGCCTGGGAAGAATTTGCACCAGGGTTGAAAACAATACATGATGCGCTATCGATTAGAGAAAAAATTTTGAGCTCTTTTGAAATTGCAGAGCGCTTAGGAAACTCGCCAGAGGCTCATAAATATCTAAATTTTGTGGTGATTGGAGGTGGTCCAACTGGCGTAGAAATGGCTGGTGCTATTGCAGAGATAGCCAATACCACCTTATTTAATAATTTTAGAAAAATTCGACCTGAAACAGCAAAAATTTATTTAATAGAAGCTCTTCCCAACATACTTCCTGTTTACTCCCATAATTTATCCAACAAAGCTAAGATCGCCTTACAAGATTTAGGAGTTATTGTTATTAATGACAAAAAGGTTACAAACATCAATGCAGATGGTGTTAGTTTAGAAAATGAAATGATTGAAACCAAAAACATTATCTGGGCCGCTGGTAACCAAGCATCTTGCCTATTAAAAACTCTGAATACCCCCTTAGATCGACAAGGACGGGCTATGGTTGATCCAGATCTTTCCATACCTAATCATCCTGAAATTTTTGTAATTGGTGATGCAGCTTGCGCTATGGGTAAAGATGGAAAACCTCTTCCTGGAGTAGCCCCTACAGCCATTCAGCAAGGAAAATACGTCGGTCAATTACTTATAAAAAATCTTACCAAAAAAGATAGACCAGCCTTTAAATATTTCGACAAAGGAAGTATGGCTACCATAGGCAAAGGTAAAGCGATAGCTACTGTGGGGAAGCTTGAAATTTCAGGCCTTCTAGCTTGGCTTGCTTGGGGGTTCATCCATATTTTATACCTCGTAGGATTTAAGAGTCGCATTACAGTAATCATAGAATGGATTGCTGCCTTCTTTACAGGACAACGAGGAGCTAGGTTGATCCAAGGAA
>JBEIFG010000229.1:0-2137 GCA_040382555.1 Chlamydiales bacterium
AAGAAAGCAAAAGAGTTGCAACAACTGCGTCAAGAAATCCCTGGCGCAGAAGAGCCTCCAGGTAAAGCTGGTCGCCCGGACGGGGCAAAGGACACTGTTACAAGAAAAGTTAAGAAGAGAACTCGTGCGGACAAGAAGAGCACTTAAATAAATAAGACCTAAAAAATGTGTATTAGCTCAGGAGGCAAAAATGCCAATTGAGCTTTTATCAATGATTGGTGGCAGTACGTTAGGTTTTATATTTAGATACCTAGCTGAAAAGAGACAAGACGAAAAAGAACTCTTTGAAAGAGCACTTGAGGCAAACAGGCAAACCACATCAAATCAGGATCAGGCAGCAAAGCGAGTTCCAATTGATGTCGGTAAAGGTGTTAGACAGCTAATAGTCTTAACTGTTTTGTTTGGCTCAATAGCAGCTCCTTTTATACTTCCATTTTTTGGGGTTCCAACCTTTGTAGAGGTAGATGCAAAAAATCCAGAAGCTCTTTTTGGAATCGTTCCAGAGACAACTCGAAAGTTTTTTGTTGAAGTAAATGGCTTTTTGTATTCCTCAGAAAATAGGCAGATTCTACTGAGCATAGTCGGATTTTATTTCGGCACATCTGCAGCAGCGAGGAAATCATGAAAAACTTGAGCGAGATTTTTTGGCCAGTATTAATTTCATGTTCTGTTTTTGGATGCGACACAACACCAAAAATAATACCAGACCATACCGGTGATAGCGCAGTAATGCTATCAATTAAAAAATCAATTGAGCATCAATCAGCAGACACAACTGGTTATGGTTGGCTTTTCTGGTATGCGCCAGTTGCACTTATAGCAATGCTTTGGGCGTATAGAGAGTTTATAAGAAAACCACTTCTTTGCGACGATGGCGATGTGAAAGACGAACCGGCTGAAAAGAAAGAAGAGTCTACGTGAAAGCCTAATTAGGATTCGGCTAGCCCTGGCTGTGCACGCTAGCTTTTATGCCTGATCTAGGCTTTCACTGTTAATTTTCTTCAATGTCCCATCTATATACTGAAAAACCAAAAACGAAGAAGGTACGTCTTCTTTATTTTTTTCAGCTCGCTGTTTTGCTCTTTTTAGCTCGTCTTTAGTTAAAAGAAGCGGATAAACATCTCCGTCTGATTCCAAAAACGCACAAAAGTAATAAAACATAGCCTCAGACGGCTTTTTATTCTTGTTGCGAATCGCATTCTTTTTCTTCTTCATCTAGATAAAATACACCATTGTCCTCAGAAACAGACCAACGATCACATGTTTCTGCGCTCCAAGTATGTTCAGATACTCGATACCCACAAGCTCCTGGGTTTGGCTTGTTCCCAATAAAGTACGCGTCTTTAAACGCAATCCTATTTGTTGGCAAGGCTGCAATTTGCCCGTTATCAAGTTTTATTAAATGCGCGCACTTATCTTGATCGGGGCTACTAACGAAGGAGGTATCTGGATTTCCGTCCTTTAACCATTCAACCGAACACCAGTATTCCCCGCCAACAACCTTTTTATTTCTTAAAAAGCAATCACATTGGTGACCAAGCAAGTAATCCCACTGTATAATCTGAACCTTTTCCGTAAAGCAATCCCACAGCTGCAAATTCTCAAGATCATAGTACTCATTATTATCATCGGCTTCTGGTTTGTACCACCACATTGAGTGAATTGGCAAACCTCTCCAGTGCGCACCAGACTTTAACATTACGTGAAAAAGCAAAGCTCTGGCTTTTATTGATCGCAAACCAAATACGTAACCCTCTGTAAATCCGGATGCGTCTTCGTCCATATTGTACGAAAACTCGTTCTTAATAAACACTTTCATTACAGGCAAGTTAGCGTGCATGAAAGATTATAGAACTTTTGGTGTTTAAAACTAATGTGTATATCAAATCATGAAGGTCTTTGAAGGCGAAAAAGAAATAGCTTCACTTGTTGCTAATAATAAAACAAAGTGTGACTCCACTTTAGTTACTGATATTTCAGTAAAAACAGAATCACTTAATAATGTCTGCAAGGGCAATGCCTGTGCAATTGCATCAATCGCCCCCAACGGTTATAAGCCAACAGATGATGTTACGACCCTTTCATCAATACTTGTAAGCGACATCTGGAACGCTAACGACGATGTATTTACATCTGA
>JBEIFG010000230.1:0-2118 GCA_040382555.1 Chlamydiales bacterium
ATAAAAGGATCCCTATCCTTCGATATCCATAAGCGGGCCTTTCCGATACCAAAGTCTTTATTGGCTCTATTTGACCTTGCTATAATTTACTAGACACATAGAATCCGAACAATTTAAACAAATTGTTAGGAGGGATAATCTATGAGTACAAGAAATTATGACAGAGAATTTAAGCTAAATGCAGTTAAACTGTATAGAGAAAGTCAAAAACCTATGAGTAAAATCTCCAAAGATTTAGAAATACCTATATCTACTTTTAGTGGATGGGTAAAAGAATTTGAATCTCATGGTGAAGAAAGCTTTCCTGGATCTGGTAAACTAAAGCCTTGTAACGAGGAGGTATACCTTCTCAAAAAACAGCTGGCAGATGTCACTATGGAAAGAGATATCTTAAAAAAAGCCATAGCCATCTTCTCAAAACCCAAAGGGATAAAATAGAGTTCATGGTGAAAAATAAAGATACCTTCCCTTTAGAGAAGATGGCTCAAGTATTAGATGTAGCAAGAAGCAGCTATTACTTACCTCAAAAGCCCTCTAAAAGATACCTACAAAATCAAATAATTTTAGAAAAAGCTAGAGAAGTCTATCACAAAAGCCGAGGTACTTACGGGAGTCCTAGAATACATGCATCTTTAAGTCGTTTAGGAATTCAATGCTCAAGGCCTAGGGTAGCAAGGCTGATGAAGAAAGTAAACCTACAAGCGAAAATGGTAAAAGCATGGAAAAAGACAACAAAAAAAAATGAAAAGCATATTGCAGAGCCTAATCATCTCAGTCAGCAATTTGATGTTACAGAGCCAAATAAAGTATGGGTCTCTGATATAACCTATGTACCAACAGAAGAAGGCTGGTTATATGTCTCTGTGTCATTAGATCTGTTTTCTAGAAAGGTTGTGGGCTTATCTATGGGGTCTTCGTTAGAAACTCCCCTTGTTGTCAAAACACTTGATCAAGCTTTTACACATCGCAAGCCTAGTAAGGGGGCTAATGCATCATTCTGATCGAGGCTGTCAGTATACCAGCAAATACTTTAAAGACTTTATGAAAGAGCATGATGTTAAGTTGAGTATGAGCCATGGAGGATGTTGCTATGATAATGCTGTGGCTGAAAGTTTCTTCCATACTTTAAAAACAGAGCATGTGGATTTTTTTAAGTATAGAACAAGGGAAGAAGCTATCAATAGTATTTTTGAATATATAGAGGTGTTCTACAACAAACTGAGACTTCATTCAACTTTGGGATATTATAGCCCTGTTGAATATGAAAAATTATGGGATATCAAACATTGTTCGGATTTCTAGTGTCTAAAAAATCGTTGCAAGATCAAAGATATCTCGCCTTTGCCCATATCCGTGATGGGAAAACATTTACGGAAGCTGCTACTGCAATCAGAATCAAGCTGAGGACCTTGATGAATTGGGTTAAACGATTTAAAGAAAAGGGCATTGATGGATTATTGGATCGTCCTGGAAGAGGTGCAAAACCTTGCCTATCTCCAGAAGATCTGGCTGCATTTAAGCAGTCAGTCTTGGAATTGCAACAGCAAAGATCTGGAGGACGAATCAGGGGATCTGATGTGTTAGCATTAATGAAAGAAAAATACAACGTAGAGCCTACTTTGAGCACGGTATACAACACGTTGAAAAGGGCAGATCTCGTATGGATTACAGGCCGTTCAATTCATCCACAAGCGGATATCGAAGCTCAGGAAGACTTTAAAAAAAATTCCGAGAAAAAGTGATGGAGGTATTGCCTCCGGGAACCTTGATCGATACTGTGGATATATGGTTTCAGGATGAAGCGAGGGTTGGGCAAAGAGGCACAGTAACTCAAGCGTGGGCAGCCAAGGGCTCTCGACCGAGATTAAAGCGGCAGCAGCAATTTGAATATGTCTACATATTTGGAGCAGTGTGTCCCACTCGCGATGAAGCAGTTGGACTCGTTTTACCGGTCGCAAATACAGATGCGATGCTTGTTCATCTAGAGCATATTTCGGCAAAAGTTCCCCAAGGACGACATGCTGTCTTGGTTTTAGATCAAGCGTCATGGCATACAACCAAACGATTACAAAAATTTACAAATCTGACACTGCTATCACTTCCTCCAGCTTCTCCTGA
>JBEIFG010000231.1:0-2087 GCA_040382555.1 Chlamydiales bacterium
AACTCCTTGAGCTAGAGCGCCATTCCCTATTACATTCGACAAAGTAATTACAGGGTCAAAAAGAATGTATAGAGCCGTAATCAAAGATAGCATATCAGAAGAAAATCCTAGATGGCTTTCTAAAATGGGTAGCATAACTATGATTCCTCCTCCCGGTATAGCTGCCACCGAGAATTTTGCTAAAACGAAAAATAATGCGAATAAACTATATTGAAGCAAGCTGGGACAAGGACAAGAAAAGTTTTTTAATACCGCAAAAGCAAATATTGGAATCGCCAAGCAGTCTCCAATAAGGTGTATGTTTACGGTAGCTGGTATGCAAGATTTTGCCATGTCTTTGTTGCGAGCATTTTTTTCTACCGCAAGAATTGTGAGAGGTAGTGCTGCTGCACTAGACATGGCGCTAAAGCCTACAAAGGCAGCGGGGAGCATGTTTTTTATACTGCAAACAGTTTCTTTAAGATCCAATTTATTGATAAAAAAGTAGAGTAAGCCAATATAAAAAATTTGCGATGCAGCCACTAATGAGAAAATCAATGCATATTCTTTGAATATGGAAATGAGTATTTGATCATGAGCTAGCTTTATAATAAATCCTGTGATGAAAAAAGGGATGGCGTACACAAAAAATTTAATCAAAAGAGAAATAATTACTTGAGAGCATGTTTTTAATTTTTCTACCCATAGACCCTTAGAAAATGTTGAAAGAATGCCCAATAAGGTACCTGCAAATAGAGCCAGGCTATTAGAGAAGAGAGTGGGTAAATTTAGACTCCATAAGGCATTAAGTTCTTCTATCTTTTCAGGAATTTGTAAATGTATATTCAGTTTATGCACTAGGCTTCCAACGGCAAAACTGGTGAACGTTGTGGTAAAGTTCGATAGAATAACACATGCCAAAATAATTAAAAGAAGCCGTGTAGCCCCTTTTGCTAGTTGACTGGCAGTTTTAAATAACAAAAAGAAAATAAGAAAGGGAAGCAAGAAGACAATCAAGTTTTTTATTGACAAGCTGAACGCATAAATAAACGACTTGGCTTCCACTGGGATAAGCTGTTGAGTAAAACTTGCTGTGCACATGATGGCTAATAGAATGAACGGGAGTCTCTTAAGCATAAGATCTCTAAATATACCCTTAAAAGACACCCATTGTATCCCCTCAAGCACTTTGCTTCAAAGGATTTTAGCAGCCAAGACCCGAGGTATTAATAGAATAGCTATAGAGCTCAGAGGATAGGCAAACATAGCAAGACTGATCTAAGTTTAAGAGCATCAGAAACATAAGATTTTCTCCTGGTTCATCTAATCGGATCCTAGCATTTCCGATTAGATACGGTCAAGCTCCTCCATTATTTAAAATGTTCTTAAAGCCTGTGTAATTAAGGATGCTAAATCGGGCTGCTCATTTGCTTTAGATAAAATATCTTTAAGATTTTTTTGGGCCTGCATCGGATTATAGCCTAAATTAATTAAAGCACTTAAGGCATCTGCAAATAAACCTTTCTCCGCTCCCGCTATCGATGAAGGAGTCTCTTTTCCGTGAAGAGTTTTGTCTTTTAGTTCTACCACAAGTCGTTCTGCTGTTTTTTTTCCTATTCCTGGAACTTTACTAAGCAAAGAAATATTGGATTGGGTTATGGCTAGCTGTAAATCTGAAATTTCCATGTGGCCGATTAAAGCAAGAGCTGTTTTAGGTCCTATTCCTGAAACTTCAGTGAGCTTTTCAAAGAAATCCCTTTCCAATCGGGTTAAAAAACCAAAGCTTTTATGTGCATCTTCTCGAATAACGGTAGACACAAAAAGAATAGCTTCCTTTTCAATTTGGGGTAGTTTTGAAAAATTATTTAACGGTATTAAAAGCTTGTAGCCGATTCCCTGGGTTTCAATTACAGCATGGGATGGGGAGCACTCGCGCAAAATTCCTCTGATATATTCTATCATAAAATTCCTTGGTAAACACTGTTCTTGTATGAATGAGCATGACAGATAGCCAGTGCAAGGGCATCTGCAGCATCTTCTGGTTTAGGTGGAGTAGGAAGACATAAAAGGCTTTGAACCATTTTTTGTACCTGTTGCTTGCTGGCAGA
>JBEIFG010000232.1:0-2061 GCA_040382555.1 Chlamydiales bacterium
ACCTATAGAACGTCCAAAAAAAAGCAAAAACATTATTACTCAGGCAAAAAGAAAAGACATACGTTAAAGACACAAGTTGTTGTGGATAAAAGGACAAAGGCTATATGCACAGCCTTTTCCGGCCTTTTTCACGTTTTCGGTCAAGCAACCCACCTGCTTTGCCGTCTAAGCTGTAACTGAGGTTTGCTCGGAATCCTTACTTTTCTTTCAAGATAGTCAAATAGGTCGTCATGCTTAGAACCAAAAAAGCGCTCGGCAGCGGTTGAGTCATCGCTTTTTCTTTTTATGCCAAAGTTATGGACTATAGTAAGAACTTTCAAAGTTTTTTCATGAAAATGATGGAATCGATGGATTAGCAATGATAGTCCTCCATTTCTCCCCTCAACTGAAGATGTAGATCTTTGAAAAGTTTCCGCTAGTTCTTTACCTCTTCGTATTAGATCCTCCTTGCATTCCTTTGTAAATGCCCCATCTTTCTCCTTTTTCTGGAGGATTTGCAATGTCTCACGCATTCTGTCTTTTTCTTCTTTAGGTAGGCTCTTCCATATTTTATTGAAGTAGGATAGGGGAAAGATAACCTCTTTAAAGAACTTCTCCTGCTCTGGAGTAAGCTTCATCTCCCGTAGGATCGCTCCGAATATAAGAAAGAACTGCTTGAGAAATTTGATCATTAAAGCAAATGCTCTTTCAGCTTTTCCTATACGGTCATGGCAAGATTGTGATAAGCCTGCCTCTTCCGCATTTTTACCGATAATCTCAAATTCTTGGGCAAACTTCTCTTCTATGGATTCTGCAGTCTCCAGTTTGCCTGTATCAAGGTCTATTGGATGATAAATTTTTCCCAATCTACGTTTCGCGTCTTGAGTCTTCTCCCTTCTTGTTTTTTTAGCTTCATACTCAGCTTTTAGAGTCTCTTTTTCTTTATTGGCTTCTTTCAGCTGTTCTTTTTGCTTAGCTTTCTCCTCAATACCTATCCGAATCAGGTTGTTTGTCATTTTTGTTAAATCTTCTTCAGCTTTTTTTAGAGCTTTTTCCGCGGATCTCTCCTGAGAGACTAACGCTCCTGCCACGGCTTTGCTAATTTCATACTGCCCATGGAAAAGATCGGGGCTATGTGCCGCGTTATATGATTTCGCAACAGAGCGAATAGCCCCACATAAGTCGCTGCCAATCTGAACTATTGTTACTGGCAAGTCTTTGATGGCAAGGTCCAGCTCCTTTTTCCATGTTTCGGAGGTCCTGTTTTCGGTGAATTTCTCAAGCAAAATATAGTTTGAAACAGCTTCAATCGCAACCAAGCAAGGCATTCCCTTACGAAACATTTCATCCATGAGCACTGTGATTTTTCTCTCCTTCATTCCCTTAGCCAATTTTTGTTCCCATTCTTTTCCAAAAGTCAGAATGCAATCTTCACACCGCTCCCAAAACTTTTGTAATGCCCCTGTTGATGAAGCAACATATTTGCTAAGGCCTGCATTGCGGAGGCACTGTTGTGCTCCGAGAATCCCGCTAAGGCCACATTTATTATTATACATGATAGAAACAGTGATACGATGGAGAACAGAAGCCCCTGCGGGGCTTCTAAAAAAGGCAGACACTTCATCTTCCATTGCCTCATCTACGCTAAGATTTTCCTTCCAAGACTGCATCGTAGAATTAGGGATATTGATAAGTTTGGAGATTTCTCTAGCAGATTTCCCCTGATTTGCTTCTGAAATAGTCTCAAATGCAATGATCTTGCGAGAGACTTCCGGATGAGACCTGTGAATTTTGTGGCGTTTTGGTGTTGCTTTTTGGTCGGTATTTTGAGAAACTGAGTCCATAGAATTTTTCTTGTGTTAACATGAAGTTTTGTTCGACAAAATGTTTTATAAGAAAAATTCTTTTTTTTACATCTTTTTGCTTATTCTTTGCTGATCCTTCGTTTAACTTCATTGCTTTCAAACCTCTCTGACCGAATCTCTTACCTTACAACGTGAAAAAGGCCATTTCTTTTAGCCACTAACCAGTTGGATAGAAAGGCATTGCCAGATGAAGATATGCTGTCAGAATACAAGGGAC
>JBEIFG010000233.1:0-2061 GCA_040382555.1 Chlamydiales bacterium
CTATCCTTGTACTTTGCAAATAAATCATGGACAATCATCATCTGGATGATTTCAGATTGAATACAAGCAGCGATCGTCATAATAAGTATTTCTTTTCCCATTTCCTCTGGTGAAAAATTTAAACCGCGTGCAATATCTAACAATACTTCGATTGGATAGCTTTTTAAGGTTTCAATAAGAAAATTGCTGAAAATTTCATCAAGAAACTTCTGATAAATACAATCAAAATTAAAATCGAACCTTGCAAATCTACAATTCCAGTCACTGAAGATAACTGACTTAAGCCTATTAAATTTAGATGCCATCTCTAAAGATATTTTGGACGTGCCTTTCTGAAAATCTAAAAAGAGCTTAGGGAGATTCTCGGGCAACCCTTCTCGATATTTAACTAATGCTGGAAATACACAATCAGGAAATTCACTTTCATCCAGATTACAAAATCTTGCTAGAAGAAATAATTTATACTCATCTTTGGATGATACCGCTTGAAATTCTGTTTTCCATTGATGGATTTTTTTTATAAAAATAGGGTAAAAATCGACAAATAAAGTAGCTTCAACTGCTAAAAAAATATTAGAGGATGCTTGAGTGATCTCCTTATATGATTGTATAATTTCTCCAAAATGAGCTTTTAATTCTTCCTGCGTATAAATCGCATTTTCGAGTAAGCGAATTAAGGGAACTGTTCGAAGATTCAACGTACCCTGTTCCCCAGAAATATTTAAAATTTTTCGAAAACAATCCAAAGAAAAATCACCATTTTGAGTTTTTTCAACTAAAAAAGAGTCTGCGGTCAGCCGAACCAGATCTTCAAATAGTCTGCTAAGTGACATCTCGAAGGAGCTTGCATGTACATACTTCTGACCGTCAAAATTAGCCATTGGTGCTGTTAACATCGCTTCTTTAATCTGTCTTAAGGACTCTAATTTTTCTTCAAAGGTGGGTAAATTTGTTAGCTCTATTTCATCTTTAAGCGGTAGCTTTTGTAAAGATGGGGATTGTACATTTATCCTACTCCACATCGATCTGATGGTAAACTTCGAAGAAGGGTTTGTACTTACCCTCTTACTTTTCAGAGGTAAATGAGTATTTGGATCGTCAGATTTTCTTAAATTAAAACTAAAAATACGACTCACTTTCTTTGATAAAGAAGAAAATGCACCTCGGACATCTATCTTAGAAGCCCAAGATAAAGAATTAAATACAGATTCAATGAAATTATTTACTTTAAAATCTTTCATGAGTTTTAAATTATTTAAATTTTATAATTACTAATTATAACAAAAAAAATTTATTTTAACTATTATATTATGCTTAATTTTAAAAACTATTGATTTTAAGGGACTCATGAGATATTTTTTTAATGAATCTGCAATTTTGTTTTTGACTTTTTTTACCTTTATCTGAGAAAAGGACTTCAAAACAATACACCTTAATACAATGGCGAACAAAAAAATTTTAGGCTAAAAACAGTAGAAATGGCTTTCTTTCATACGATCACTCCTCTAGTAGAAATTATTGCTATAGCAGTAATTATCAACTACTTACTCTCATTTTTTTGGAATACACGTTCCATGGATTTAGTGCTTGGCCTCATGGCATTTTTACTATTATTTGCCGCTACCTCATGGTTTAATTTACCTATTCTTCATACGATTATGCTACTTGTCTCAAATGCCGCTGTGATTGCTATTCTCATTATCTTTCAACCAGAGCTTCGTATGGCGCTATCCAAACTAAGCTTAAAAGGGAAAAGATTTAGAGAAATCACTGAATTTGATAAATTTCTAGAACAGCTAGCTGCATCCATATATAGGTTATCTGAAAAAAGGGTTGGAGCCTTAATTGTATTAGAAAAAGACGATACTCTTGATGATTATGCCAATAAAGCCGTAAGACTTGATGCGAATTTTTCCTCAGAGCTTATTGAGTCTATTTTTGCTACTTCTACTCCCCTTCACGATGGAGCTGTTCTCTTGAGAGATAAAAAAATCATTGCCGCTGCGGTAATTTTACCTTTAGCAGAAGATAGTTCTCAGCTCGCAAAATCCATGGGAACCC
>JBEIFG010000234.1:0-2061 GCA_040382555.1 Chlamydiales bacterium
AGAGCCGGCTTTGGTAGTGATTGAATATAAAGGAAATCCTAAATCTCAAGAAACAACAGCCATTATTGGTAAAGGTATCACCTTTGATACCGGTGGATTAGATATCAAAATAAACGGTGGTATGGAATCTATGAAAAATGACATGGCTGGGGCAGCGGCAGTTTTGGGGGTTTTACAAGCAGTGTCTGAGCTTTCTTTAAACCAAAATGTAATAGGAGTAATAGCTTGCGCGGAAAATGCGGTTGGGCCACTGAGTTATAAACCAGGCGATGTAGTATGGAGCCATTCAGGAAAAACAGTGGAAATTAATAACACAGATGCCGAGGGTAGATTAGTATTAGCTGACGCGATTTCGTATGTTCAGAAACACTATAAACCCACAAGGATGATTGATCTAGCTACCTTAACAGGGGGAGTGATTGTTGCGTTGGGTGAGGAAGCTTCTGGACTTTTTTCAAATAACGATTTAATCGCAGCGCAGTTAATCTCTGCGGGAGAAAAAACCTTCGAAAGACTTTGGAGAATGCCAATTTTTTCTGAATATAGGGAATCTTTAAAATCTCATATAGCGGATCTAAAAAATTCTGGTGGAAGAAAGGCCTCCGCGTCAAAAGGAGCTGTTTTTTTGCAGGAGTTTGTTCAGAAAGACATACCATGGGCTCATCTTGATATTGCAGGCACTGCCTATACAAGTGAAATGAAAGGATATAATACTTCGCATGCCACTGGTGTTGGAGTAAGATTAATGATAGAGTTTTTAGAGTCTTTATGAAAGCACAGGCATCCCAAGAGTTTCAAGTAGCAGAAGTACATCATGGAATGACTCTTCTTGCTTTTTTAAAACATAATTTATCGGTGGACGTATCGACAAAAATTATAAAAAAAAATATTGAATTGAGAAACTGTCGAGTAAATGGAAGAGTGGAGTTCTTCCCTTCCTACAAGGTTATGAAAGGGGATAGTATTCAGATTCACTTTACAGTCTCTTCGCTTTTAGTGGAGAAAAGATGCGAAGTCGTTTATGAGGACAAAGATCTTTTAGTCATAAATAAGCCAGCAGGTCTAGTATCAGATGCGAAAAACATTTCCTCATATCTCGATTACAAAGAAGAGATCCTTTTGATACATCGCCTAGATAAAGACACCTCGGGACTTCTTCTGATTGCTAAGCATATAGCATGTTTTGAGCGTATGAAGGTGCTATTTTCACAGAAAGATATTCAAAAATATTACTTAGCTATTGTGGATGGTTTTATGCCAGGAAACAAAGGTAGCATAGACAATTATCTAGGGAAGATCGGAGGCTTTCAGGGACAAACTATTTACGGAAGTGTATTAGAAAAGAGGGGTCAGAGGGCTTTTACTCTATGGCGCTCTTTAGAAAAAGGTAAGGACTCCTCCTTAGTGCTTTTAGAACCCAGAACTGGTAGAACGCATCAATTGCGTGCACATCTTAAGGAACTAGGACATCCAATCTTAGGAGATTACCAGTACAGCACTCATTTTAGGGACTTTAGGCATATACCCAGACACATGCTGCATGCTTGGGGTTTGTATTTTATTCATCCCTTCAAACATCTTCCGTTGATTTTAAGTGCACCTATACCTCAAGATTTCCAGCTCACTGCCAAAGAGCTTAAGTTAAACTGCAGTACATATCTACAACCTTCTTCTTTTGAAAAAAAAATCTTAATGAAGCGTTAGGATATGTGCCGAAAAATCAAGATGTCATCTCATGAGTAAAATTTTAATCGTAAAGACTTCAGCCATTGGAGATGTAGTTCAAGCTCTACCTTTATTGAGCTATATTCATCAAAAGTTTCCTTTAGCTACGGTGGACTGGGTTGTGGAAAGAAGATCTGCTCAAATAGTGAAAGCACACCCTCTTGTTAGAAAAGCCATTGTGTTTGATACAAGAAGCTGGAAAAAGGCTTTATTTAGTAAAAAGACTTATTTGGAAATAAAAGAATTTTTAAATTCTTTGCGAGAAGATACATATCATTATGTGTTAGATCTCCAGGGAAATACTAAATCCGGATGTATAGATTGGTTTGTAAAATC
>JBEIFG010000235.1:0-2045 GCA_040382555.1 Chlamydiales bacterium
AACTTATACTTAGGAAGGAGCGATCCCTCATATAGTTTGTGCTTATTTTTTTCTATCAGAGCCTCTAAAAGAGGCTCTGATTGCTCCCTACGCATTTTTATGCGCTCATGAGGTAATAACCCTTGAGCATGCTGTTCTATGGTGAATAATTCTTGCAGGTCTTTTAACACTTCTTGTCTAAACGCTTTATCACCAGCCTCTGCATCAAAAAAACGCCTCCTTATATGAGCAAAGCAGGGAGCCCAGATAACATCTTTTTGCTTGGCAATTTTTTCATAGGCCCCATAGTCATCAGAGTGAAAAACACCTTTATAGTTTTTTAGTAGTTCTTCAAAGTGAGCGTGCTTTCGATCAGGGAAGAACCGATATACTCTTAGCGCAGGATCTAGGGAAGGGCCTCCAGCAATCACTGTCATATAACCTTGAGAAGTTTTGCCTTTACCAGGAGAAAGAACATCTACAGGCGTTTCATCAATAAAGATATTTCCAGAGGATAAGATTTCATCTTGGAGCAAATTATAGAGAGGAAGAAGTATATGCCCTATCTTACCTACATAGCTACTAAGTGTTTGTCTAGAGATAAAAATATCATCGCGAGTAAGTCTTTCTGCTTGTCTATACAGAGGTAGATGATCGCAATACTTTGCCACTATAATATCTGCTAAAAAGCTTTCGTGCACTGGACAACGGTCTAAAAGAGAATCAGGAAGCTCTGCCGTCTTAATCCCAGCATCAGGATTAGATGGAAGGGCGTATTTTTTTCTTACAATTTCCTTAATGACAAAATGGGCAGTTTTTTTCGCTAAGCGACGGGTAATCTCTTCCCCTATGCATACAAGAGCTACTCCTGTTTTTACATCAATCTTTTCTTCTTCAGGCAGATCTATTACCTCTCGTTCAACAGGGAGGTTATCAGGATAGGTGATAGTGTTTTTTGGAGTTTTTTTTGCTTTTCTCTTTTTATGCGCGGGAACATCTATAGTATCAGATGGAGCCTCTTCTACATCCTGGTGTGGCGTAGTGATAGCTTCGAATCCAGGAAACTCAGGCTGGTGATCTACAAAGCGTTCAGATTGTTTCCCAAACAACTTCTTTTGCATTCCTTTGATTTGCTCCTGAAGCAAAGAAACGATCTCGTGTAGCTTCGTATTTTCGTTTTGCAGCTGCAAAATAAGCTTATTTTGCGTTTCAATAATAGCATCTTTTTCAGCAAGTAAAAGAAGTAAGTTTTCTTGTGTTTTCATATAGGAAATTATAGCAAATTACCCTATGAAAACACAAAGAAAAAGCGCTATTTTTTTAGGGTAAAATTCGCTCTTTTTTTTACCACTTGCAGCCCTTCTAAAATGGCAAAAAAATCCCTTCTTGTCATTTGCTCTTTTGCCATTGAAGTGGCGAATCTTCCTTTCTCTAAGCGTTTACTCCAAATAGCACAACCTCCCTCTTCCCAATAAAGAATCTTCACCTGATCAGCAGATCTATTGAAAAAAGCAAAATACACACCAAAAAATAACTGCTGAGGTAGAAGGATCTCTGCTTTTGCACAGAGCCCTTCAAAACCGTTTCTTAAGATCTCTTTGCATACAAATACTTTTACGTGTGGCGGTAGTGCTAACATAGACTTGTGAGAACCTTTAAGAATTTTTGCAGAGTGCTGGCGTCGAAAGAAGGATGAATCTCTATGGATAATCCTTGGCAAGAGATTGTAATACCTGACGAGGAGTCTTTTAGCTCGATAAACTTTGTTGACTGAGATGGTTTTTCCTTATGTAGATGATAGCTAAATGTCGAATCAGGGATGCCTTGTGATCGACACCAAGCAGCTATGCCCATTCCACTGTCCTTATATTCTTGAATTTTTACATTCCAATCGTATTTTACTCTCATAGAGCTCTATTTTAGAGAAAAAAATTAAGATGGAATATGGGCTCGCTTACCGCTTACGAGAACGGGTGCAACCATAAGTGGTGGTAATTTAATATTTAAGCAGCCTGTTCGGTAAATCCATTTTGTACATTTGCCCAATAGTGTCCCCATAATCCATT
>JBEIFG010000236.1:0-2039 GCA_040382555.1 Chlamydiales bacterium
ATGCATTTCTTTTAAAAATTTAGAGATATTCATGGTATTACCACTCCGTTTAGGTGTATGTCGTTGCTTTTTTTCTGGATTCAATGGACAGCTGAATGATTTGTTCTGCCGTCTCTTGAGAACTATGGATCATTTGCATCACTTGTTTAAAATGCATGCTAATGGTTTGATAGGATATTTTCTCAATATTGTTTTTGGTGTCAATTTGACGAAGATCTGCTTGCGTATGGAGGCTTTGCATTTCTGTGATCCCCTTTGCGATGGATACTCCACTTTGATACGCTCCTACAGTTGCTTGAGCAAGAACAATGCCCTGTTGAGCAAAATCGAGCTGATTCCAGATTGCTGCTGTAGATCCAGCTAGGCTTAATACCCCCGTGACCATGCCAATAGCGTAGGGAATAAGCTCTGCTATGCGCTTTTGCTCGTGGGTGTCGCTGGCTAAAAGTTTAGCTACATAGTTCCATGAGCCTGTTTCTTTCATAGCGAAGTTAAATAAGGATAGAAGGCTTGAGGTAACTAGCACAGAACCTACTACAGCACCGGCCCCTGAGGAAATCAAAGAGAATCCAAGCACAGCGCCTAGCGCCGCGAGGATACATTCTCCAATTTTTTGTAAAAAACTCCAAAAACTTTTGTCTTGAGTTCGAAGCGAAGCCTCCTTGATTTTCTCAAGGTGCTCCAAAGAGAGTTTTTTCATTTCCTCTTTTTTGAAAGAAGCATGAGTGGAAAAGCTATCCATAAGCTCGCTACCTGCCTCATAAATGTCACTGATAGCACGGAGGTATAAGATCTCGTTAAACGCGATCTTGGAAGGAGGAGTAAGCTCTGGTGCGGATAAAAAAGCAGAAGGTGGTTTAAGGGTAGATGGTGAGGGGTCAAAAGAGGATTTTGCCGCAGAAGAGGGGGGTTGCTTTTCAAGATTTTCTAAGGAGGCGTAAGAGGGTCCTGAGGGGCGAATAAGGGTAGGTAGTGCTTCTAAAGTAGTCATATAAATAGTTTATGTTTTGCAAAATTCAAATAATGCGTTGATTTTGGTAAGGAGTTTATCCTCTGTGCATAGCTTCTTAGCAAGATGTAGTGCCTTAGTTGCTTCTTCAAAATTTTTTTGAGCGTGCATGCACTCAGCAGCATGATAGTGAGCAGTAGGATCGTTGCTATCTAATAGCGCAGAGTGACTCCAGGCATTCAGCGCAAGATCCCACAGTCCTTGCATCTGATAGCAGCTGGCTAGCCCCTTCCAGAAAGGTGCCTCAAAAGGGCAGGCTAGGGTAAGCTGCATAAACAGGTCTAAGGCCTTGGAATAATTGCCAATCTGATATAATTGAAAGGCCGAAATATAGATCGTTTCCAAATCCTGGGCAGAAACCTCTTTTTCTTTTGCAGTGCTCTGCTGCGTTTGTGTAATTAGCTCTAAAATACCTTCAGTTTGCGTCATGCAAATTATCCAGTTCGTCTATGGATGGACTGATTTAACTGAGAGGATTCTTCAATCATTTTTTTGATAGACTCAATCACAGACATCATGGTTTGGTACTCATTTTGCATATCCATATTTACCATATTGATATCTTGAGACAAGATAGTTACATGCTGTTTAAGAGCGTCAAGGGTTCTTTCTATTTCTTCTCCTTGCCAAGAGTAGGTATGAGGAGGGAGGATGCTTATCCCTTCATGAGTAGAAAAAGATTCCCGAATTCTGTCAATAAGCTCAATGGCAACAGGGTCGCTGTTGAAATCAGCTTTGCCAGAAGTTTGTTTCTGAGTAAGAAGACTTACAAATTGGGATAAATCTTTTAAACTCTCATTTTTTGTACTTAATTTTTCTAAAAGTTGGGCTTTTCTTGCCTCACTGCAGTGTTCTACTTGATTATAGAGATTCACTGCGCTAGAGACTAAATTATATCCGGTATATATTTCTGCCATAATTGTATCACAAAGTTACATTTTCTCCCGCTTAAGATAGCAAACGCTGAGCTTTAATGCAATCTTTACATTGGCAATTTGTGGCCGGTCACCCTCAAGTTTTGCGTAAAAAA
>JBEIFG010000237.1:0-2002 GCA_040382555.1 Chlamydiales bacterium
CCCAGCTGCACTGAAATTATAAATTATAAATGTTGAGTTTTGAACCTTGCCCTGTGATGGCTCTTCATTGCAGTCGGTTTCAACCCCTGAACCGACTCCACTATCTTAAAAAAAGAGGCTGTCCGAAAAGGGCAGCTTTTTTTATGCAGCAATTTTATTGATTGATGTGTAGATGTTCGGTAAATCTTTGTATTCCTGTTTTTGGGTTGTAAATATCCTTGCCTGGCTGTCAATTGGAATAATTTTACAGACAGGGACATGTGTTGGAGCCAAATTTTTCACTGTTTTACCTGCCTTAGCCACCATTTTCCTGAAGTTATGCCCTAGTGCCATCAGTAAAAACTCCAGTTCTGCCTTTTCTAATCCTTTGAAAGTGAACCTGTTGAATTTGTTGTTGCTTTTTAGCTGACCGAACACCGCCTCCACTTCCACGGGCCTCTTACTCCTGTGCTTTTTCCCCTTTTCACTCATCAGGTTTTCCCTTGCCTGCTCCCTTAGCTCATTCAGGCGATGGTTTACCTCTATTTTCCTTTCACCTTGGGCTTTATGACACAAACCTCTCAGCGGACAGCCATCACATCTTTTTGCTTGATAATAAGACACTTGCGACTCGTAACCGTTGCTTGAAATACGTTTTCCATTACCTGTTTTCTCCATCCTTTGGCCCATCGGGCATACATAAAAATCCTGCTCCCTATTGTAAAACAGGTTGGCTGACAAAAATGGGTCGTTCTTTGTCCTCTTTTTTTGTTCTTTGTGAAAGCAGTTATATTTTACATAAGCTTCAACCTCTTTTTTTTCAAGCATTTCGTAGTTTTCTTCACTGCCATAGCCCGCATCTGCCACCACTTCTTCACTTTGTTTTCCATAGGCTTCTTCAAAACCATCCAGATGCGAGGCCAAGGTGGTGGTGTCTCCCGGTGTTTGGTGGATTGATACGTGTGTAATGAATTGATTCTCTGTGGATATCTGTGTGTTGTAGGCTGGTTTTAGCTGGCCGTTCTGCATGTGGTCGTCTTTCATCCTCATAAAGGTGGCATCCACATCGGTCTTGCTGTACGAGTTTCTGTTGCCTAAAATCGCCAAGTCTTTTTCGTATCTTTCCAGTCTTGGAAGGTGCTCATCCTGAAGTTTTTGCAATTCTTTGGCTATCTTTTTGCTCGGCTCTTTGAGTCTTTTGTTGATTTCTGAAAGCTTTTCTTTTAATTCTTCCGAATTGATTTTTTTAGGCAATTCTTCTTTGTTAATTTCTTGATTATCTGACAGGATACTCATGTCAATATCGCTTAACACGCTATTGATTTTGGCTTCCAGTTTTTCTTTATGCTTTTCTACCGAACCTCTCCAAACAAAGGTATATTTATTTGATTTTGCTTCTATCTTGGTACCGTCAATATACTGGACATCAAGGCTTACATAACCCATTTCAACCAGGAGTTTCACTACCTCGGCAAACAATGTTTTGATGGAACCTTTCAGTGTTTTCCCCCTAAAATCGTTGATGGTCCTGAAATCGGGAGTGGAATTGCCCGAGATGTACATGAAATGAATGTTCTCGTTTAGGGCTTTGTCAATCTTACGGCAAGAATACACATTGGATAAATAGCTGTAAAACAATACCTTAATCATCATCCTGGGATGGTATGCCGATGTGCCACCGCCTTTGTATCTCTTGATTATGTCGCTAATGTCCAGTGAATCAACAACTGAGTCTATTAGGCGAACAGGATGGTTTGCCGGAATTTTATCGAAAATATTTGCTGGAAATAATTCAGGATTGTTGCCTGCCTGGTTTTTAAAAACTATCTTAGCCATCGTTGTTTTTGTCCAACACTAAGATACATATTTTAGTGAAAATCAACAAAAAAGGGCTGTCCTTACTTTTTGGACAGCCTCTTTTTATTTTTTACCAAGAAAAATATAGAATTATTTAAACCCAGATTAATCATTAGACTTTGTCGGAGTAAATTTCTAATGATTATTCTGAGTTAAGACAACAAAG
>JBEIFG010000238.1:0-1987 GCA_040382555.1 Chlamydiales bacterium
CATGATCAATGAGTAGAGATAAGCGCTCTTCAAATTGCAGATGCTTAATCTCTGGATTATTCAACTGAAGCTCCAGAGCTTGTGCCGCTCCTTTTAAGCCGTCATTCCTCAGCAAAAAATATAATTTTTGAAAAATCTCATTTGTGTATGCTGTTTTTCTTATGAAAATAGAAAATATACAAATAGAATCGCAGAATCTCGATCATCTTGGACTTGTGTCTGGAATGTGTGATGAGATTGGGTTGGTCGACGCAATTGACAATGCATGTGGCCAGCAAGCAAAAAACAAACATCTCACTTATGGGGAATGCGTCAAATGCATGATCCTCAATGGACTGGGGTTTGTAGGCAGGACCCTGTATCTGTATTCTGAATACTTTGAAGATAAGCCCACGGATTTGCTTATAGGGCCCTCTGTTAGTTATCAGCATATCGATGATAATGCCCTTGGTCGGACCCTAGACAAGCTGTTCGAGATAGGGGTGACAGAGCTATATACTAAAATAGCCCTTACTGTTGTCAAGCATTTAGGCATACAAGTCTCAAGTCTGCATTTGGACTCAACGAGTTTTCATGTAGATGGCAATTATGATAGCTTACTGGGACAAGAAGAAGCACGAATCCAAATAGTTCCAGGTTATAGTAGAGACCATCGTCCAGAATTAAATCAGGTCGTGTTACAGTTAATTACCTCGAATCAGGGCAATATTCCATTATTCATGCAAGCAGCTAGCGGGAATAGTTCTGACAAAAGTGCTTTTGCAGAAATTGTGCAACAACATTTGGCTAGCTTTCAGTCAGCTGTAAATAACCGTTACTTAGTTGGGGATAGCGCCCTATACACACCAGCTGCATTAACAGCTGTGGTTGCAGCAAAAGGTCTTTTTGTCACGCGTGTGCCTATGCGAATAAGTGAGGCTAAAGATTTGATATGTCAAACCATCCCTTCGGAGATGATTTCAATAGGAGAGGGGTATTTTGCTAAAGAGGAGTCTTCTTCTTATTCAGGAATTAACCAAAGATGGGTTGTGATCTTCAGTGAAGCGGCCTATCAAAGGGAATGTAAAACGCTGAACAAGAATTTTCAAAAGGGATCAGAAAAAGAGATCAAAGCTTTTTACAAGCTTTCAGGAGAAGTTTTTTCATGCCCTCATGATGCTGAAAAGCATTTAAGGAAGTTTGTAAAAGAGAGTAAATATACAGATATATCGAAGATTGAAATCAAGGAAGTAAAAAAGCATCCTACAACAGGCCGCCCAAAGAAAGGTGTAGTTCCTTCAACAGTTGGATATCAAATAGTGGGTGAAATAGTTCCTTCATCTGACAAGAAGCAGGCTTTGGAAAGGAGCAAAGGCTTTTTCATTTTGGCAACGAACGATCTGGATCATCAAGGCTTTCCTGCAGAAGCCGTATTGAAAACATATAAGTCTCAGCAAAGTGTAGAAAGAGGTTTTAGGTTTTTGAAGAGCCCTGATTTTTTAGTGTCGTCTCTTTTTCTGAAGAAGCCAGAAAGAATAGAAGCATTATTGATGGTTATGACCTTGTGTCTTTTAGTGTATTCAGCTTTAGAGTACAAGGTGCGTCAGAAATTGCGCGAAAATGGTGAGAACTTTTTAGACCAACTTGGAAAACCTACCCAAAATCCGACAACACGCTGGGTATTTTTCTGTTTTTTAGGTCTTCATATTGTGATTTTAAATGGCACAAAAAGACAGGTAACAAATTTAAAGGAGCGGCATCGCACTATTTTACATTGTTTGGGGCCCCCATATCAAAAGTTTTATTATTCTGAAAGATTGTGAGGAATCACGTGTATATCCTGCATCAGAAGAAAATAATTACATAGGGTATACGATGATCAGTGAAGAGGATATAAGTGTAATAGTTAATCTAGACCATCTATATCTTTATAGAAAATATTGTATATTGAATGCCTAGATGTGTCTATTTGGATAAAGCAAAGCGAAATGTATAATGCAGTTTTCTC
>JBEIFG010000239.1:0-1958 GCA_040382555.1 Chlamydiales bacterium
CCACCAGGAGAGTTTATATAAATATTGACATCTTTTTTTGGATCTTCAGCTCTAAGAAAAAGGAGCTGGGCAATAACGGTATTGGCTACTTGGTCGTTGATCTCGGTACCGATGAAAATAATTCGGTCTTTCAGAAGTCTTGAGTAAATATCCATGGCCCTTTCGCCACGGCCGGTATCTTCTATAACATATGGTACAGAATACATACGGTGCCCTTCCTATTTAATAAATTCTATTTGATGTCTATTAACGTTTCTAAAAAATGTATATTGCTTGCTCGGACGAAATAATGCAAGTCCGGCAAGCAATAGTAACCATGTTTTAAGCTTTTTTGGAATTTTCAACTATATAGTCTGCAGCTTTTTGTAGTACTAATTTAGATAAAGCTTCCGCATGTTTCACCTCTGATTGCTCATGGAAATGGAGCATTTGATCCGGATCCATTAAAATTTCCAAGGGGGTAGTGGCAGGCTTTGGAAGATCTAAAGGGGATATGTTGATCTTAGCGTCCGCTATGATTTTGCGGCACATATAGAACATGCGCACCGCTTTTTCCGATTGCTTATAGATTGAATCGAGTGTTTTCTTTTTATCTTCCGGGCTAAGAGTTTGCCAGTACTTTTGAAAATTAGGGTCTTGTCCGAGTTGCTTCATTCTATATTGGGCTTCTTTATCGATAAGGGTAGGAGGCAAATCAAAGGGATATTTTTCCATCAGAAATTCATTCACTTGCTCATGTAATTTTTCTTTTACATGCTCCTCTGCTTGTTTTTCTAATAGCTTTTCTATGGAAGAAACGAGCTCTTCTTCTGAGGCTACACCAAGATTTTTCAAAAAGTCCTCGGTCATGTCTGGGAGTGTTGCCTGCTCTATAGCTTTTATTTTCACGCGGACTTTTTGAGGTTTAAAGTCATCTTTGTCTTTGGCATCTTCATCAGCGACACTCATTCCTTCTATGACATCATGCAGTTCTTTCCCAAGGACCAAGTCTTTCATCCACTGTGCCATGTATTTTGTGTCTACCTCAAAGCGCGTATCTTTAAATAGAGAAGATGGGGGGTCTTGCTCGATTACGTCTACATCCAGAAGAACAAAGTCGCCTTGTTGCACAGGGCGGTCATTTATTTTTTTCCACTCTGCAAAGAAAAATCTGACTTGTCGGATGGTTTCGTTGACTTTTTCTTGATTCACAACCGGTTTTTCAACTTCGTTTGGTTGAAAATCATGAGGGTTTACTGAAGGTATTTCTGGTTCCGTTTCAAATACTAAAGAAAATTCAGCGCTTTCTTGACTATGGTTTTTCATGTTAAAAGTGATGCGGGCATCGCGACTAAGAATTGGTATTTTAGCAATCTTTTCACACTCTTTAAATGCCAGATCCGCTATAAATTCTTGCCATTTTTTATCCACATCCTTAGAGAAGTTTTTTACGATAAGGGCATCAGGAGCTTTACCTTTTCGGAAGCCAGGTAAAGAAACTTCTTTTGCAATGAGACGTACTGCTTTTTTTCTTGCATCCGATACTAGTTCTTTCGATGCTTGCACTTCGAATTCTACGCGGCAAGAGGGTCTTTTGTGGATGGTAAAACGAACTAGGTTATTGCTAAGCTCTTGCGCTTCCGCTGTCGATGTTTCCATGATCAACTCCTGTCAGATCTGATAATTAATTGGATTGAGGTGACATTTCCCCCGCTTAAGGGCGAAGGCTTTTAGGGACTTAGTACCCAAGCTATCATGCCCGAGAGCTGTATTTTGTATGACGATTCCTTTAGAGGAACTTGTCTCTGCCAGCTTCGTCAACTGTGCCTGGGAATTGTAGTGAAGTAACCATTTAAAAACAAGGGCAGCTTACGCACTGTGAGTTAAGTAAAGGGTTTTAGGCTGACTCGAAGGATAAGTTAGCGGGTGATGAGGCTCGAACTCACGACCCTCACGTTGGCAACGTGATGCTCTACCAC
>JBEIFG010000240.1:0-1910 GCA_040382555.1 Chlamydiales bacterium
CAAGAGTTTTTTGCTTGCTTGGGGGAAGGTAGCTGAGACATAATTCTCTATTTAGGCTCAAGATAGGAAAAGAAATATGACAATGGCGATTGAAACCAAAATTTCTCCGATGATGATCCAGTGGCATGAATGCAAAAAAAAAGCTCCTGAAGCGTTATTATTTTTTCGTTTAGGAGATTTTTACGAAGCATTCTTTGAGGATGCCATCACCCTTTCCAAAGAGCTAGATCTCACTCTTACCAAACGGCAAGATATACCTATGGCAGGGGTGCCGGCACATACTGCTGAAAACTATATAGATAAATTAGTAAGCAAGGGGTACCGAATAGCAATCGCAGAACAACTGGAGGACCCTAAGGCTGTAAAGGGGATAGTAAAAAGAGAAATTGTTCGCATCATTACACCAGGTAGTGTCATCAACTCAAGTTTACTTGCAGAAAAAAGCAATAATTTTATAGCCAGCTTGCATCAAATTAACCGGACGCTAGGCCTTTCCATTTTAGATCTTACAACCGCTGAATTCAAAGTATATGAATTTGAAAATAGCGATACTTTAATGGATGAATTATTTAGACTTCGTCCTAAGGAAATTTTAGTTTCTCAAAAATGTTCTACTCACCAAAAAAAAGTATTAGACACCCTTTCTTTAGAGCTCTCTACCAGTATTATCTATAGAGAAGATTGGCATTTTGACCCGCAAGCTACCGTGAATTTTTTAGTGAGACACTTCAAACTACATTCAGTAGATAGTTTTGGGTTACAACCCATGCCATGTGCAACAAGTTGTGCAGGGGCGCTACTTAGTTACTTGCAAAATGAATTAAATGTCTCTATCGATCACATATTGAGCGTGCAAAAAGAAAATACCTCTAAGTATATGTCCTTAGATAGTTCTACTCAAAAACATTTAGAGCTAGCAGAGTCCCTGCATGAAAAACAAAATCAATATACCCTTTTATCTTTTCTAGATAACACTTTAACAGCCATGGGCGGAAGGATGCTTAGCTTCTGGCTACTTCATCCCTTAATGGATATTTCTGAGATTACCCGAAGACAAGATGCAGTAGAATTCTTTTCTAATTTCTCAGAAAAAAAATCTTTACAACATACCTTAGGCCAAATAAAAGACTTAGAGCGTCTCATCATGAAAATTGAAATGGGGTACGCCAATCCTAGGGATTTACTTGGCTTAGGACTTTCTCTGGCTGTAGTTCCTGAAGCTGCTAAGATTTTAGAAAATCGTTCTCTTCCCAGCCTTTTGTCTGAACAAATTCACAAATTATCTGATGTGAAACTACTCTCTGACACCATTTGTGGAGCTTTAATGGAAGAGCTACCCTTAAAAATAGGAGATGGTCCTATTTTCCGATATGGGTACCATCACGAACTCGATGAGTATAGATTGATCCAGTCAAAAAGTAATGAATGGATGGCTAATTACCAAATGGAATTACGCTCAAGTACTGGAATCAAAACCTTAAAAGTAGGCTACACCAGGGCTTTTGGATATTACATCGAAGTGAGCCGTGGACAAGCAGATAAAATCCCCGTATCTTTTGATAGAAGGCAAACTTTAGTAAATGCGGAGCGATTTATCACGCAAGAGCTTAAAGAATATGAATACAAAGTCCTTTCTGCAGAAGAAAAAATTGCTAGTATAGAAAATGAGTTATTTATAGCTTTGCGTCAAGAGATTCGCTTAAGGTCCACAGAAATTCGCTCCATTGCTTCTGCTCTAGCTCATATAGACTGCTTGCTTAGTTTATCTATCGTCGCACAGTCTCATCAATTGGTAAGACCTCTAATAGATGAAAGCAGTATTTTCAATGTAGAAGCAAGTAGACATCCAGTCATAGAAGCTAGTTTAAAATCAGAATCCTTTATTGCCAATGATGTGCATTTAGATGATG
>JBEIFG010000241.1:0-1866 GCA_040382555.1 Chlamydiales bacterium
CCAGTTCGAATCTGGGTGCCACCTTTTTTAACCCCTTGCATTATCGTGCTATATATAATTCCAACACCCATAGGCAATTTAAAAGATATCACTTATAGAGCAGTGGAAACTCTTTCCTTTTGCGATTATATCCTATGTGAAGATACACGCCATAGCTCTCATCTACTTAAGCACTACCAAATTCAAAAGCCCCTAGTGAGCTATCATCAATTTAATGAAGCAAGCCGCATAGAGAAAATCATTGAAGATCTGCAAAATGGAAAACACATTGCATTAATTAGCGACAGTGGAACTCCTGGAATTTGTGATCCTGGAGCTAAACTCATCAAAAAGTGCAGGGAAATAGAAATACCTATGTCAGCTCTACCTGGAGCCTGCGCAGTTACAACCACGTTTTGCCTTTGGGGGCAAGAATCCCCTTTCTTTCAATTTCTTGGTTTTTTCCCAAGAAAGGAAAAAGATATTCATACATTTTTACTAAGAGCTCTTTGCTATCAGGGATTAAGCCTGTTTTATGAAAGCCCTCAGCGTATTCTTGATACTCTAGAAATTTTTAACCAAAGATGCCCTAGTAGAAAATTACTTATCGCCAGGGAGCTTTCCAAATCATTTGAAGAAGTGCGCTTTGGTACCGCCAGTGATCATATTCTTCATTTCACTCATCACTCTCCTAAAGGAGAGTTTGTACTTTGCTTGGATCCACAGGAATCTGACCCTTTTGAAGGTCTCGACATTCCGCAACTTCTGCAACTTTTAAAAGATTCATTTGGCCTTTCTTCCACAGAGGCTATTAAATCTGCTGCTCATATTCGAAACCAACCTAAACAGAGCATTTATAAAATCGTTCATTCTAAAAAAGAATAATATCTTCTTTTTCGCCCATCCAAAAGGATTGATATAATCAAATTCTTTTCCTAAGATAGTAGTTTCAGATGAGGATTAAAATGATTTCACAACAAACGCAAGATATCAAACACTCTATTGTTACTGCTTTAAGAGAAGATAAAGCAAGAGATGACATCACATCAGAAGCTTGCTTACCTGAAGATGCTATAGTGAAAGCCGAAATCGTTTTAAAGCAAAATGCAAAAATAGCGGGGTTACCATTCATTCCTTGGGTTTTTGAGGCTGTAGATCCAGAAATTAAATTTGAAATATTTTATAGCGAAGGGGCTGAGCTTAATGCTGGCACCACTTTAGCTACTCTTAAAGGTAAAGCTCGCTCGTTGCTCTCGGGTGAAAGAGTAGCTTTAAATATTTTACAGCATGCCAGCGGAATAGCAACGATCACTTCCGAGTACGTCAAAGAAGTCTCTGAATTTAGTTGCGATATACTTGACACAAGAAAAACCCTACCTGGGTTGAGATCCTTACAAAAATATGCAGTTAAAATGGGTGGAGGAAAAAACCACCGCTTTAATTTACAAGAGGCATTTTTAATAAAAAATAACCATATAAAAATCTTAAAAAAATTCCATGATGATGCAATCACTGAAGCTATCGCCAGAGCAAGACAACTTCAACCGCAGGCTAAAATAGAAATTGAAGTAGAGGATTTGGAAATGCTTAAGGAAGCACTTGCAGCAAAGGCAGACCTAATCCTTCTAGATAACATGTCCACTGAGATGATGAGAGAGTGCGTTATATTGAATAATAAAAGCGCATACCTCGAAGCTTCTGGTGGAATGACAAAGCTAAGGTTGAAAGAGACCGCAGCCACAGGCATAGACGGCATATCCATCGGAGCGCTTACACACTCAGTGAGTGCAGTTGACATTAGCTTAAGGATCATGTCATGAGCACCTACATCATAGATGTCAAAGAAGGTTACTCAAATATAGTTTTTTTTCAAAACGACCAACTAAG
>JBEIFG010000242.1:0-1860 GCA_040382555.1 Chlamydiales bacterium
TGCGGTTTTGATAAATTGTTTATACCTTTCTCTTAATGTTCTCTTTGCTCCTATTCCATAAGTCTTTCCATCTATTTCAAAGAAAAAATCAAACTCGGTGCTTCGGTCGTTTTTATCATGAGTTTTTTTAATATTTTTTTCATCGATTCCAATTTTTTTAAGCACAATCAAAATTCTATCTTCGTAATTCAATCCAGAATCAGAAATGATAGACTGATTTATGCTTTCAGAAAACATCAACATAAAAATTTGATTTGGCTCTAACCCTTTTTTCTTCAACTTAATCGCACTTATAGAGAGACTCTCTATTAAATCTTGAGCGTCTTGAGACATAAAATTTGTCTCTTTATTTTCAATTTTTGAGAAAAATAAAAGAGAGATTAAGGCACCATTTACACGAGTGTAATAAGGCCTTTGAACTGATATTTTATCATAATTAATAGTTAAGGGATCTAGATCTTTTAGCTTTTCTGAATTTATAAGAGCACCAATTTTTGATTCTGCTAATAGCGCATCTTTTATCATGTAAAGTTTTAGACTAAAAACAAACATCTCTATATCTTCCTCAGTTTCTATCTGTTCAAACAATAACTCTAAAGCTTCTTGTTTCTTAGAACCCGTCCTAAGTCTTTGACTTATTAAAAATCCTGAGCCAATCCTTTGTCATCAATAACAAGGGAGGTTCATGAACAAGAAAAAATATCCAAGCAGCATTACTCGAGAGCAATTTGCTAAAATTGCACCATTACTTGAATCGGCTAAAAACAAAACGAGTCCGAGAACTTTGGATTTGTATGAAGTGTTTAATGCCCTTCTTTATCTTCTAAAGACAGGCTGCCAATGGAGAGCACTGCCTCACGAATTCCCCGATTATCGCAGGGTTCATTACTACTTCATGATTTGGAGGGATAGAGAAATACTAAGAACCCGTCCTAAGTCTTTTTTAACTTCAGATTTTGACATGTTTTTAGCGCTTTTTTAGTAAAATTACGACCAATATCAGGATATATTGCGAGTAATTTTACTAAAAAATAAGCAAAAACAGGGCAAAATATGAGGTTAAAAAAGACTTAGGACAGGTTCTTAGCAGCCAGCTTGACCAGTCTTTCTCGAGCTTTGCCCAAAAGCTGTGAGTCGGTGGGGAACTCGATGTTCTTTGGCATTACGGTGGTATCGACGATAACTTTCTTCAAATCTTTAACTTTTACCGCTTCTGACTTCACGGCCACCGCAACCGTGAGGGAGAGAATTTTTTCTAGCCTCGCTAAACCAAGTCTATTCCTGAAGCGGGTGAGTGATGAGGGGTTAATCGGGAAATTCCATTGTAGAAAATCGTAACCGCAGAAGTTCTGCCAGTAAGGATTCTTCACCCAACCATGCACAATCTTGTAGTCAGAAAGATTGTGCAAATGCTGTAGTAAAAGAATCCCAATCATCAAGCGAATTGGCTTTGGCGGCTGACCACCAACACTGCTGTTTGACTGGTAAAGATCAGCAAACTCAATTTCTAAATCGCCCCAAGGAATCATCCTCCCCAAAACCAGAAGCTCGTTTTTCTGGTTCAGCTGATCACACAACCTCGGTTGAAACAATTCTTCCTGACGATTATCGATTTGAATCGGCTTCATGACTTTCTTTTACTAAATTTTACTGAATTTATTTGCCGGAAAATGAATGGTGACACCCCGATTTCTGGCAAATCAATGGTAGGAGAAAGTGTTGTAGAAGCAAGCAAGAAGTGGGTTGGGGGGGTATTTCAGGATGGACTAATTACAAGGCTTCAGAGGCACTTTTTACGTTCACCGAAAAGTTAGCAATTTTTCAAATGATAGGCAGGTGATACTTTTTGCGAACTTAAAA
>JBEIFG010000243.1:0-1849 GCA_040382555.1 Chlamydiales bacterium
AGGTGTTAACCTCTTCATTTTTAAAAATTTTATCACATATTTCTGATCTTCAGAGACAAAAGAATAAAAGTAAGCACCGCTAGCTAAGTAAGTAAAATTCTGATTTAAGATAGGGCGTATTTTTTCAAACTCCTCATTAGAAAGAGCAGCTGTAGTAAGATTCTGATTAAAAATAAAATTAGAACGTATTTTTTCGAAACAAAAACCTTTAGGATGGCAGCATAAATAAAAACCGAAGCCAAATAAAACTAAAGGCCAAAGAATGACTGGAATCACTTTAAATAAACTTTTATACTTTTTTTTCATTCCAATTTTCCGTACGTAACTGTTGCCCAAGAAACATAAATTATGAGATCATAGCAGCAAAAAAGCAATTCAAGGTAAAATGTTACCACGAACCATTAGCAGTCTGCAACACCCGTTTGTCAAATACTGCGTTAAATTGCGGTCAAATAAGTCCTTCCGCCGTGAAGAAAAAAAAGCCCTCATATTTGGTAGCAAACTTATTAATGAGCTGTCCCATTTCTCCCCTTTAAAAATAGTTTTAGAGACAAGTCTGCACTCTTCCGGAGCTAGAGCGGAAAATCACATATTAGTGAGTGACGATATTATCAAAAAAATTTCTGGTATGCATTCTCCCGAACCAGTAGCTGCTATAATAGAGATGCCTCAAGAAATTGATTTGTCACAAAGCGACCATTTACTAATTTTAGATCAAATATCCGACCCTGGTAATCTAGGCACGCTCTTAAGAACGGCTTTAGCACTTGGCTGGGATGGGGTATTTTTACTAGGTGACTGCTGTGACCCTTACAATGACAAAGCCTTAAGAGCTGCTAAAGGAGCTACGTTTTTGCTACCCCTGCAGTCTGGCGACTGGACATGTCTGCAAAAAGTCGTACATGCTAAAAAAAGGGAGTGCTATGTGGCAAGCCTACAGGGAGCTGCATTTAAAGAAATAAAATACTCTGATTCGATAGCTCTAGCCCTTGGAAGCGAGTCTCATGGTCCCTCAAAAGATTTAATTGAGTCCTTTAATGCGATCCATATACCTATGCATGGCCAAATGGAGTCTCTCAACGTAGCAGCAGCTGGAGCTATTTTACTTCAGCACATGCGAGGAGTATCTTGAGCAAAGAACAATATTTTGATTTTGAAGAAGACTTTCATGCTCAGCACGACAAGAAAAGCTCTCGCAGAGATAAAAAAGTGGCGTCTGAAAAAGATCGATCCAAATACAAAAAAAGTAATATGGATCAGAAAAAAAAAATTGAAGCAGCACTTAGAGAAGATCTTCCTGATTTACCTAAAGGTCAAATTCTTGCAATTAGTCCTGAGGGCATCTCTGTGGTTTCAAACCAACAAATATGGCTATGCCAGCTCAAAGGGTCTCTAAAAAAGGAAAAAAATAGAGCCAAAAACTTAATCGCGGTAGGTGATTATGTTCTTTTTGAGCCAAAAGATCATTTTACAGGTTCTATTGCCCATGTACTCGAAAGAAAATCTTTTCTATCGCGCGCAGACAACTTATCCCGTCGTAAAGAGCAATTGATTGCAGTGAATATCGATCAAGTGATCATCACCTGTTCTGTTGTTTTTCCAGCTATTAAACCCTATCTGGTGGATAGATACATTATTGCAGCTCAAAAAGGTAATATGGACCCTATCATTGTGGTGAATAAAATAGACCTTATTCAGCATAAAACCCCAGGTGTAGATCTAGTTACTTTTGAAGTAGAAAAAGAAATGTTTGATGCATTTTTCAAGGCCTATTCTGCTCTTGATATTCCAGTGATTGCGGTAAGTACCCAAACAGCTGAAGGTTTAGATCAGCTACGATCTTTAATGC
>JBEIFG010000244.1:0-1845 GCA_040382555.1 Chlamydiales bacterium
AGATACGAAATCAGCACTTCTTTCTTCTGCATTAAAAAAAGGTACATAGTTTCGAATCCGTCCATCAAAAATCTTTTGTGCTTCAGCTCATCCTTTAGGAGGTCTCTGATGCAACTCCATCCCTCTATATATATTCGCTGATTCCAATTGGAGTTAAAGATAATGGGTAGCACCATTATGCTATTTATAGAATTAAAGATCTTTTCAGGTTCTTGAGGGTTTATAAACTTGGGTTGCAGTATGCTTTCATGATCTATAAGAATGGGTTCATCCTTGCAAAAAATGAAATTTTCTTCGTGCATGTCTGTAGAAGCCAGTACATAAAATATCGCTAGTAACGATCCAGTATTGGATAAGAACTTAGGGATATTTTCTATTTCGCTCGACGCTACAAATTCACACCACCCATAATCTTCTTTAGCTATGAATTCCAAGTGGATTGGAACATAGGGGGAATTTATTTGTTTCAAAAAATTACATAAATCTTTCCAAAATACATCAGAGCTAAGACTTTTTGGTTTATACACTATTATTTTATCTTGTAGATAGACCGTAATTACGGTTTTTCCTTTGTTATGTGGATCTGACTGGTCCAGCTTAAGATTTGAAATTTTAGGATAAACTACACGCTCATTATTTAGGAAAACCTCAGTGATTTCTTGTATATCTTTGCAAAATCTTTCAAGAAAAATTATGTGGCTATGCTTCCAGTTTTCGTAAGCTTGTAAAATTAGCTCTTCTTGAAGAGGATATTTTTCGCAAAGACTTCTCCATCGATCTGCTTTAAGAGATTCTATGTATTGCTCATATTCTTTGTTAGCTGCAAATGTGTCTGCAGAATGTATAAGATCATTAAGCGCTTCTTCATGGTTTTCCAGAATAAATAAATGAAGATCTTCAAGAAGAATTGGTGCAATGATATAGTGTATTCTTTTTGTTAAGCTGCTATTTAGAGCTTCTTGGGCCTTTACCTCAAGGATTTCGCTATACTTATGAAAGCAGCAGCTTTGGTGGTAAGCTCTAGAAAGAAATTCGGCAAATTCAACAAACATATTTTCAAAAAGGTTTTTATATAAATAGGTTCTATAGAATTTTTATATTCTTGGATAGGTGTAATTGGTTTTTTTCTCAATTTATGGAAACTCAATTTGATTTTTTAAAAAAAAGGTTACTTGCGCTAAATTTCTGCTTATGAATAAAGGCTTTTTATTATCGTCGTACATCTATCTTATCCTGGAGAATGGGTTAAGACGGCTGTGTTGAAAAAATATACAGCATAGACGTGGATTTTTGAATTTAAAATGTTCTCATCCGATTTAAGGCACGACACTTACATCTAATTTCTACTTGCATATCCGTACGTGTTTTACTAGATAGGCAATCCCCAAAGAGCCTCTTTAATATCAGGTAAAACTAAGCAGTCTGCCATGGTTTCATCATAAATTTTTAAAGCAATTGGCTCTTGTGTTTTAGGATCTGCACCTATATGCAACTTAATCCATCCTTTAACCTTTCTCTTTCACGGACTTTCAGCTTCCAGTCACCCTCTTTACGGATTTATAATCCCCAAGACATGCAATAAAAAGTAATGAAGTATTTACTCTGGTTAAATTGGGGAATATAAACGCAAAACGAGATTGGTCTGATTCTGAAGATTTTATCGATGGCGTCTGGAAGATGTTAAATCAGACAGCCCCTAAGGATTATGTTTTATCCAGCAACGAAACTCACACAATAAGAGAGTTTATAGAAAAAGCATTGAAACATGCTGGTATTGATGGAGCCTGGCATGGAGACGCACAGCAAGAAACATTTATTATATCTCCAGAATTTGCTAAAAAAAAT
>JBEIFG010000245.1:0-1834 GCA_040382555.1 Chlamydiales bacterium
CAAAGTCTTGTAGTGCTTCAGAACTATTTGAAATTAGCCTAACGATATCGTCTGTTATTTCTCTAGGTAACCTACTTCTAATTTCTTCAAATGATAATTTATCATTGATTGTTCCGAGTCAGATGGCACAAAAGATTCTTGTTCTAATTCATCATCGTAGTTCAAGTTTCCAGCAACATTTGATGATGAAACTAGCTGCTCCATATATCTGGGATAAAGTTGAAAAAAACCTTCCATAAGTTTTTCTTCAGTAATTTCAAACTGATCAATATTCAGTTTTTTACTTACATCTTCAACTTTTAAGTTCTTAAGGTTTTTAAGTGCTAATAAGAAATCAATTTGGTCTTGATTTAAGCCCATATCAGAATAATCATTTTCTACTTCTTTGATTTCTTTCTGCCAAAGCAAATCATCGACATGAAAAAGAGTTTGTAGAGATTGCTGACTTAAGGATAAGCCTTCTAGATCTAATTCTTCAGTGCGGGGTATTCTACCTATGGGAGTAAGGTATCCTTGATGCTTTTGTTCACATCTTTCAAAAATCCATTTAAGGACCCTGATATTTTCTCCAAATCCCGGCCATATAAAGTTTTGATCTTTATCTTTTAAAAACCAATTTACATAAAAAAACAAAGGTTTATCTACAGCGGCTTCCTCTTTGCCCATATCAATCCAATGAGAAAAATAATCTCCTATGTGGTATCCGCAAAAGGGTAGCATCGCAAATGGATCATGCCTTAGCATTCCAACTTTTCCATTACATGCCGCTGTAGTTTCAGAAGACATCATGGAGCCAAGTAAAACCCCGTGATCCCAATCAAGGGACTCGGTAACTAAAGGAATTGTATTAGAGCGTCTGCCCCCAAACAGAATAGCAGAAATCGGCACACCCCGGGGATCACTATGAGCAGGATCCAAAACAGGACACTGATCTGTAGCCACTGTAAAACGGCCATTTGGATGGGCTGCGGGAGAACTCCCCTCCCCCCTCCAAGGCTTGCCTTCCCAGCTTATCAGTCCCTCTGGAGGCACATCTGTCTTTCCCTCCCACCAGACATCTAGATCTTTGGTAAGGGCTACATTCGTAAAAATAGTATTTTTGGATATCATCTGCATCGCATGGGGATTTGTCTTTGTAGAAGTGCCAGGCGCTACTCCAAAAAAACCTCTTTCCGGGTTTATTGCCCATAGCTGTCCATCCTCTGCCCATCTTAGCCAGGCAATATCATCTCCAATACATTCCACTTTCCAACCTGGAAGCTTCGACTCCATTAAAGCTAAATTTGTTTTTCCGCACTGAGAGGGAAAAGCTGCTGCAAAATACTTTTTCTTTCCTTCCGAATTCGTTATACTTACAATCAGCATATGTTCTGCAAGCCATCGATTTTGCTTTCCTATTACCGAAGCAATACGCAGAGCTAAACTTTTTTTACCGAGCAGAGCATTACCTCCATACCCACTACCGTACGACCATACAGATTTTTCTTCAGGAAAATGAACGATGTATTTCTCTTTTGTGTTACAGGGCCAAAATAGATCTATCCTGTCTCTTAAGGGATACCCTACAGAATGAATGCATGGAACAAAAAAATCATTTCCCATAGCGTCAAATACTTCTTTGCCCATGTAAGTCATTAACTTCATACTACAAACTACATAAGGTGAATCGGTAATCTGCACCCCAAAAAAAGAAGACTTATGCCCAATCGGCCCCATAGAAAAGGGGATCACATACAACGTTCTTCCCTCCATACACCCTTCAAAAAGAGATAAGAGCTTCTGTTTCATCTCTTGCGGGTCCATCCAATTGTTAGTGGGTCCTGCTTGATCTTGC
>JBEIFG010000246.1:0-1830 GCA_040382555.1 Chlamydiales bacterium
GATAAATTTAGGCCTATTGGAGCCTAGATAGCCGATTCTTCAACTTTTTTTGGTATAAGCCTTATAAAGCTCTGATGGCTTGAATTTTAAAACAGCGGCTTTCTGTTCTTGGTTTTGTCCATAAGGAACGAGTAGAGATGGCGCATTTCCACTGTAAAAATCATCAGATTTTGAGTTCTTTGTTTGGCTATTCTCGTGTAATATCCTATTGAGCGCGTGGACGATTTTATTTTCAGGTGGGGTGAGTTTGATTCCTTCCGCCTTAACTTCTATTTTCGACTCTTCAATTTTTTGCTTTGTATCTGGTGATATCAAATCAAAAAGAGTGGCGGCATGACTAGGTTTAGAGTATTTAAGCTTTTCATCGACTAAAGAAGTAAGCTTTCCGATAGATGCTGGTAGTTTGGATAATGGTTAGTTTTACCACTAAGATTCGCACACATTGATGTGGAACTCTTTGTCGTATTTTCTTACCATTCTCATGCGAAACACTTAAAAATTTATCTATTTTAAATTTTTAGGGGTTCTCTTCCTCTGTTAAATGGTAGCAAGATCAGGGATTGCTAAGAGCATAAAACCAGAAAGTTTATCCGACTCAGTTTTCTATGGCCTTTTGTTTTTTTTCACTTAGAGTTTCTTTTGTCAGAGAGATAATATCTTCCATGTACTTATCCTGGACCTTGCGATAATCATTAAGGTTATCATCTTCGATAGCATTAAGCCCGCTGTTCTTTTCTATTTGTAGATTAGCCATGGCTACGGGGCGTTTTTTTTCTAGAGCCTGTATCCAATCCTCTCTTTGGACTAAGATGCTAGCTTTATCGTCCAGGGTCGATATCTGATCTTGAATATACGATGCTGCATTCTCTAAGTCTGTATCTGTGATTTTACTTAAGTCACCAAAGAGCATATCTTGTGGATCTATTTGGAGTTGTAGCTTTTCTTTTAATTTAATAGGAAAACCAAGGTAAACTTCGATATGCTCTTTAAAGGATGGACCTAAAGAAGCTATTTTAGTCCTTGCGCATTCTTCCAGGCGCTCCAACATCCATGGACCATGAATTAAAAACTCTGCCAATTCCTTTAAATCACTTTTATCCATAACTATCATCCTATGCTGTATGCCAAGATTTAGGACGGAAAGAGCCATCCGATCTCCGCACGTAGCGCTAGCTCCTTCTATAATATGAAAGAACTTTTCTCTAAAAGGTTCATCGATTTCAGCAAGCTCAACGTAAGAAAGTATTTTTTTATGAAGGTCCGGGATATTTTCCCTTCCGTTAGCTTGTATATCGTTTAGTCTTGATAAGAAGCTTTCTAAGGAATTCTTTTTTGTAGCATCACGAGTAATCTCATGATGGATGTTTTCACTTTTCTTCGTTTTTTTTAGATATCCAAGGTATTCATCTAGATTTCGTGGGGCCTGCGTATCACTACGGGGAAGCGCAATGAACTCTGGCCAGTTAAAGCGCTGCATCGGTGATGATACGGAATAAAATTGTGATTGAAAATTAAGGGAAAGATCTAAAATTACTGTACATGCTCTTGGTAAATTAAAAACTGTTCTTGGAACTGGTTGTAGGGCGTAGTTAATGGATATATCTATTTTTCTTAAAGATGAAAGTCTTACAATAGATTCCGGTAATGAGGTAAGCTGATTATGGGATACATGTAATTCAGTCAAAGAAGTAAGCCTTCCAATAGATGCTGGTAGTGAGGTAAGCTGATTATGGGATACATGTAATTCAGTCAAAGAAGTAAGCCTTCCAATAGATGCTGGTAGTGAGGTAAGCTGGTTATAGGATACCTCTAATAATTCTAAAGAAGTAA
>JBEIFG010000247.1:0-1797 GCA_040382555.1 Chlamydiales bacterium
ACCATGTCCAGAGCTAACCGATAGTGCAAAAGATTTTGTAAGATCTAATATGCTATCCATTTTTATGGATTCAGTTCCAGATCTTATTCCTATCAGTTTGCTGCCGCATTCTCCTTTGAATACTCTTTTAAATCTACCAGCCTCTTCTATTCAAAAAATCATTGAATATCTAGGCCTACATGATTTAGCTGTCGAGCTGAAAATAATCATTGATACGAATCAACTTAAGAAAATTTTTTTAGCTCTCTCACCTGAAAAAAAATCGTATCTTGAATCCTTAAAGCAAAATAAAGAGCCTGTGGTATTCAAACATATGCAGCTCTCAAAGTGGGCTGGGGAACCCAGCACCTTACTGCAAGTAGTTCACCACAGAGGATTAAATCGCCTAGCTAAAGCTATTTATTCTGAATGCGATTCCTTTAAATGGTATCTTTCACACATGCTATCTTGCCAAGAATCTGCCCTACTTCATGGTCTTTGTAAACCCTTACATCACCCGAAAGCCATTCAAATGCTTATTCATCAAATCCTTTCTTTATTACCCCTAGTTCAAAACCCCTTACCCCCGATTAAATCATGAAATGTTTCTCTTTAATCTATCAAGGAGATGTGCACTTTGCCTCAGAAAAAAAAGTCATCCCTTCTGAGGACTTTAGCCTTATTCTTTCTGCCAAAGAGCTAGTAGAAAAAGCCAAAGAAGATGCTGTGTCTTATGTAGCAAAAGCAGAGCAAGAATGTGAAGAAATTAAAAAAAATGCAGAAGAAGAAGGATTTAGCGAGGGACTATCCAAATTTAACGATCACATTCTTCAATTTGAAATCGAACTTCGAAAAATACGCCATGAGGCACAAAAATCCATCCTACCCATTGCTTTAAAAGCGGCAAAAAAAATTGTAGCTAAAGAACTAGAATTACATCCTGAAACGATTGTGGATATTGTTATCCAAGCAATAGCACCTATCAAGCAAAATCATAAAATTAAAATCTATGTGAACAAAGAAGACAAGGAGTCTTTAGAGTCAAATAAGGCAAAACTTAAATCAAATTTTGAGCAGCTTCATAGCCTTTCCATTTTAGAAAGAAGTGATGTTACCAAAGGTGGCTGCATTATTGAAACCGAGTCAGGCATTATCAATGCATCGATTGAAAATCAGTGGAGAGCCCTAGAGTCGGCCTTTGAAAAATATATGAAACCTTAAAGAAACTCTTTATTTTATAAAAAAACCTTTGGAGCAATATCCCTGCTGCATATACTGAGCAAAAATATCAGTACCCTACAAGGCAGATTACAATGATGTTGCCACCAAAAAAAATATTGACATTTCTTTTACTTCTTTTTGTAATTTCATGCCTTTGGACGCAAACCTATGCGGCAGATGCACCCATGACTTCGGCTATATCAGCAGAAGCAAGCCCAGATTCCACAGCAGCTCCTGGTATTATCACCCAGGTAACCACCATCGCCGGGCTATCACTGCTCCCCTTTGTCATCATGCTGCTTACTTCCTACGTGAAGGTGGTCATTGTTTTATCCCTGCTACGCAACGCTCTTGGTGTTCAACAAGCGCCCCCCAACCAGGTAATCAATGGAATTGCGCTACTAGTCACAGTATATGTGATGTTCCCAACTGGCCTGGCCATGTATAATTCTGCCTCAAGCTATATAGAGGAGAATCAGCCCAAAGTTCTCTTTTCGGGACAATCAGCTGATTTTATACTTAATGTGGTAGATAAGGCTAAAGAACCTTTGCGGGATTTTCTGATAAGAAATACTTCAGCTAAACATATCAATGGCT
>JBEIFG010000248.1:0-1769 GCA_040382555.1 Chlamydiales bacterium
AAGTCCATTTTACTAAAGCGTCTTGGATCTAAAGATGAAGTTGCAGATTTGGTGTCTTTTCTAGCTTCTGACGAAAGTAGTTACATCACTGCTCAGACCATTAATCTTAATGGGGGACTATATTTTTAGCCATGTCAGTGATTTTTGATGTTCCTACAAAAGTGTTTTGTGAAGCACATATTTCTCCTCTGCTTTCAGATTTATTAGTGAGCTTTGGTAAAAGAATTTTAATTGTTGTTGATCCTTATCTATATTCAAAATTAGAAAATATATTACCAGATTTATTTTCGAATACGGAATTATTCTTACATATTGAAAAAAGTCCACCTTGCGAGCCTGAGACTTCTTATATTGATAATCTTACCCTGCGCCTAGGGCTGTCTCATTCTAAAAATCAAGAGATTTTAGGAAATTTTTGAAAGATAATTTGTTCTCTAAAGTCATCATTCCATCCAGAGACCTGTCTTTTGCCGATGAGGTTGTATTTAGAGCCATCAAGTTTAATGAGATTAAGTGTAATTTTTCTAAGTAGTGAGAAGTTTTCGGAAGCATATTTTTTTCTAATTCTGGAAGCATCTTCATTAAAAGTCATATCAAGAACCCAATGTAAAGAATTCTCTATTGCCCAATGAGAGCGAATAATTTTCAAGAGTCTCTCTGGATCACCTTTGTGACTAGATATGTAATATCTTCTCTCTTTAGTTTTTTTTTCTGTTTTTAAATTTAATTTTTCAGTTTCAATAGCAATCACAGAGCCTAATTTAGTCCAAGCCCCAGCGTTATCAAATATTTTTTCTGAAATATCTTTTTCTAGAACTGGAACAAGCCATATTTTTCTCTTCTCAATACGTCCATGTCCTTTTTCAATCGGACTTTCATAATATTCAAGCTTTTTATCATTCTGACTGATTGCTTCATCAAGAAAACTTTTTACATTTTTATGAAACAATCCCTGATTGCCTTTTAAACCAAGTACATAATCTCCTCCTTGTTCTGATATTTGTTTTGCTATTTCTTTTTGACAGCCCATAGCATCTATTGTCACGGTTACTCCTTTCAGAAGCAGTCTTTCTAAAAGCTTTGGGATAACGGTGATTTCATTAGTCTTAGAATCAACTTTAAGTTGTCCTAATACTAAACCGTTCTCTACTGAAAATGCGTTGAGTAAATGAATTGGAGAGGCATTTGCAGAAGTATCAAATGAATGCCTGAGTGTCTTTCCATCTATAGCAATAACTTCTTCATCTACTGTTGCTTTAACTTTTTGCACCCAGCTAAAAAAAGCTTCCTCAAAAGCTCTAGAATCCAATGCTGTAAATATTCTTGCAAAGGTTGCTTTAGATGGAATACCGTGTTTAAGTTCAAAAAATTTCTTAAACCATTCTTCCTTTGCTTCTACAAATCTTTCTATACTTCCAAATGAATCCGCTCCGCAAAGTACCGCTGTTATTGACATTACTATCAATTCTGTAAGCTTAAAACGCTGACCCTGTGAACGTCTCGGATCTTCCAAATCCTCAAAACATTCGACTATTCCTATATCCTCTATCTCTTTTACCATTCCTCTATTGAGACATGACTTTACAGATTTGGCCAGGCTTACATCTGTATGGATTTTTGAAATATTTTAGAATGAGACAGCCCTGCGCTTGGGCTGCCTAGATCATCTAAGCTTGCAGGGACAAGGAAGGAAAGTTTACACTCTGGTTCTATATAATCATTCATAGACTCACCTGCTATTAACGCGCTATTAACTAATCTCTGTAATA
>JBEIFG010000249.1:0-1766 GCA_040382555.1 Chlamydiales bacterium
CTCCCTTCTGCATCTCCACGATTCCTAATTTTGGCCACATTACCTAAAAAAACTTCATCTCGATATGGATGCTTAAATATGGCAATATTTTCTGTGGACTTTTCATTCTGTATTTGTATGTTTTCATAGTAGCTTTTAGCATCAAAAAAAGATTGATCGGCAAATACCTGGCTAGTAAAAAAGCCTTGCCCTTCAGGTTCAGAGCTCGGGAAAAAAACCATCCCTTTAGAAAACAGAGACGATGATTCCACAAGATCGACAACCTTTGATTCGATTAACGAAGCTAGCTGCCAAATCATAAATAGCTCATTGGTATATTGTATTCTTTGATCTAAATAACAAATAAGTGTCTCAGAGCAGGCTTTTTTTTCCTCTGCAGGCAACTGATCTATTGATTTATCTATGTCAATATAATCTTTTAAAGTGGTATTTAGAGTAATTTGTACTCTCTCTAATCGATCTATAAATTCAATAAGATCTAAGTAAGCACCTCCAAAAAAAGGAATATTGAGACCTATGTCTGATTGCTGATTTTGGAGCATAGTTTTGATTTGCTTAAGGGGAAGATTCTTTAGGGTAGTTTTATCGTAAAGAACATAATTTTTTGCATATACTGCGGAGGAATATCCAGATGGTCTTGATGAACCCGGATGCTGCAGAAAATTTAGCTTCAAAAGCACACCCACCAACGGATCTTGATCTTTAAGATTCTCTTTGGTGTAAACATAGCAAAAATCTTCACTGATAGCATCTTGACGAAACATACCAGTTAACCCTTTGGTTAACGGAGCTATCAATGAGTAAATGGTCTCTTCATGCTGATTTTGAATAAAGTCGATGCTTTCTTTGAACTGTAAAAAACTTGCACTTGTTTTCCAAGTACCATAATACTCATTTTTTTGATTAGGGGCAAAAAAATCTGCGATATTTCCAAAACGAGATATAAGCTCTAAGAATGAATTGATCTCGCTCATTCTATAGGCAATCGCAGCCTTAAGAATATTTTCTAGATAAGAGTGTTTTTCTTCTTTTTGAGAGTTATAGTAGCTAAGGAGCTCATCTTTAATTTTTGAGGCTCCAGAGCTTTGAATCTTTGTTTCCAGGAAAAAAGAACTCACAAATATGAAGACAAAAAGAATGAATATCCAAATAAATAGCTTTAAACGAATACTCATCTTTACTTCCTAAATATAACCTGTCAAATTATCATAACCAGTTTCAGTAATCAAAATCATATCCTCCCATCTTATACCACCAGTGCCCGCTAGATACAGTCCCGGCTCTATGGTTATCACCATACCGGGCTGAAGGATCATATCTTTATCTTTGCCATCTTTTCTTAATGTGGGCGATTCATGGGTTTCTAGTCCTATGCCATGTCCTAGGCTATGAAGAAAATAATCTTCCATATGATGCTCTCTCATCACTGATCTGGCTGCTTCATCCAAGTCGGAAACTTTTATCCCTGGCCGGCATATGTCAAGAGCTGCTTTGTGTGCCTTTCGTACCACAGAAGCTATGTTTATCAAAATAGGTTCCGGATTCCCATGAAATAGAACTCTGGTCATATCACTGTGATATCTTTTATATACCACCCCTACATCTAATAAAATTATATCATTATTATTTATAAATTGATTTTCAATTATACCAGCATATAGTCCTGCTCCTTCAACAACTGCAAATTCTAATTTAGGATATATCCAAACTTTATTATTAGTGATCTTTCTTATTGTATTTTGAATTAAAGGAATTTTATTAGTCCC
>JBEIFG010000250.1:0-1765 GCA_040382555.1 Chlamydiales bacterium
CATGGCATAATGTTCTGATTTATGAGAAACAACATATCTCAACTTTAAGAACTTAGTGAAATTTAATTGATTCTTATTCAGAAACTTATGTGTTGGTCTCCACCTAAAGAAAATGGAAAACCAAGAACTAATCTTAAACGTGTCTGGAACATAATTTTATACATCCTTATGGATGGATGTCGTTGGAAAGATCTACCTAAGGACCCCAAATACGCTAATAGAGCTACCGCTCACCGGTGGCTTATGTGTTGGCAGAAAGCAGGATTATTTGATCGAGTATTAACAGGCCTTCTAAAAAAGGTAGCACCAGAGGGAAAGATTAATTGGAATCGCCTTATCGGGAACGATTCTCCCCCCCCCGCTTCCGAGGGAGGACCTGAGGTATCTCACGGCTTTAAAGGCAAGGGCTCTCTGCTACATTTACTTGTCGATGGAAAGGGATCATGTTTGGCAATGACCTCGACCGGTGCGAACATAAACGAGAGGGAAGAGTTGTTAAAGCTAATAGAATGTGTAAAGGGACCGATAGAAGAACACAGGCTGATAATTGTAGAAGCCGACAAGGGATATAACAGAGCTGAACTGACACAGGAATTATTGAATAAGGGGTGCTTTCCATTGATTCTCTGGAGGAAAAATATAAAGGGTGCTCCTTCGATAAAAGAAGCGGCAAACGCATTCGGGTAAACGCCTATTCGCTGGGTATTAGAAAGAACGCATTCTTGGCATATGCGGGATTACAGACGATTGATGCTTCGATGGGAAAGAAGATGTGAAGTATGGAATGCAATGACTAAGCTTGCTTTGATCATGGAATGGATTAAAAATTTATTGAGATAGGTTTATTAAGACGTTAAATAATTAAATAAAAATTGATCAAGAATCTTCAGCAAGCATATCCATGCTCTTATAAAGTTTCAGAAGATCTCTAAGGTGAGCTGCTTCTTCAAATTTTAGCTCTTTGGCTGCTTTTTTCATTTCGGCTTCAAGCTGTTTTATTTTTGACTCTACTTCTTTCTTGGTGTAATGATGAACAGATTCTTGTTTTTCCTGGGGTTTTTCAGGTTCACCACCAAAAGTTTCTAAAAGATCAGCGGCTTTTTCTTTAGCTATTGTTTTAGGTGTAATCCCATGCAGAGTGTTGTACTCTTCTTGAACTTTACGCCTTTTTTGCGTGATTTCAATGGTGGATTTTATAGATTTCGTTATTTTATCGGCATACATAATAACGCGACCTTGTGCATTACGAGCTGCTCTACCACATGTTTGAATTAAAGCCGTTTCACTTCTTAAAAACCCCTCTTTATCTGCATCTAAAATAGCCACTAAAACCACTTCAGGAATATCTAAACCCTCTCTTAGAAGGTTGATTCCTACCAGTACATCAAAGATACCCATTCTGAGTTCTTTGATAATTTGGACTCTTTCCAAAGTGTCTATATCGGAGTGAAGATATTTTGCTTTTACACCTATTTCGGTAAGATATTTAGAAAGATCCTCGGCTAATTTTTTTGTTAGTGTGGTAACAAGAATTCTATGACCTTTTTCCGTTTCCTTTCGAATCTCTTCAAGGCAATCATCTACTTGATGAGTGGCAGGACGTATTTCGATGATAGGATCGAGAAGACCTGTGGGGCGAATGATTTGTTCTACGACATCACCTGATGCTTCTTGTATTTCCCAGTTTCCTGGTGTGGCTGAGACATAAACCACTTGATGAATTCTTCGGTAGAATTCTTCAAATTTTAGAGGTCTATTATCAAAA
>JBEIFG010000251.1:0-1756 GCA_040382555.1 Chlamydiales bacterium
AAAAGATGATTTGGTTCGAATTGAAGGATTCCCGCTGCTGCCGAAAGATATTAAAGCACTTGGTGCAATTTATGATGTAAAGAGTGGAAAACTTACAAAGATTTAGGAACCTAATACTCTAATTACTTTATTTGTTAGCCAGGATTGTTCAATTAAATTGTTTGTAAAATTTTTGTTTCGTACATAGTCATACATCGTACATAAGGGTTGATCATTGCTATTTTGATTACTATTGAAGTTAATTTTTTTAGTTCCGTTAATCTCCCAGAATTCTACTCTCTCTGAAAAATAACCGACGTTGATTTCAATATCAAACCTGTTGCCAGAAATAATTTTTAGTTTTAGTGTCTTTCTATCATTTAGCCATTTAAATCCTATTTGAATAGCATTTTGATGCTCTTTAAGTAACTCCCCAACTAAACCTAAGTCATGCTGGATCCAATCCCAGACAGGGCTTATGTAACTCCGCGTTTTTGGCCCACCCCTATAAATTACAATTTTTTGAAGGTAATTTTGTCCAGCTATTTTGTTCTTAATAAGTGTCCAGATTTTACTATGTTTCCATGGCTCAGATAAGTACAAGGTATTTTTACTCATATTTGATATTTGGATAAAACTTTCTAATTCTTTTAAATTAGTTGCAAATGGTTTTTCAATAATCACTCTATTTTGTAGAAATCCAATCTTATTTAGAACTTCGAATTGAATTGTAGGTATAGTAGCAATCCAAATGATTTGTTCTTCTGTGTTGATTCCAATATTAGTTGGATCAAGTCGTAAAAAATCTCTCGCCCCTATTGACGTGATTTCAATCTGATTACTATTCGTATCTAAAACTGATTTAATTTTTTGAGACCAAGGCCCAGTACCAATTACTAGTAGAGAATTATCTGAGTATTTCACTTTTATAGTTATCTTTAGTCCATTCAAAAAATCTTGCAAGGCCCTCTTCGATACCAATTTTTGGTTCAAAATTTAAATCTTTTGAGATTCTAGAAATGTCTGGACATCTTCGGTTTGGTTCATCTGCAGGGTAGGTAGATGGATAGCTAGTGATCTCCATTTTTATCTTTTTATCAAGCACCTTTTCAATAATCTTCGCAAGTTCTATCATGCTAACTTCTGGCTTGGGATTGCCTACATTAAATACGTCTGGATTTTTTGAATCCAATAATATTTTCATAAATCCAGTAATAGCATCGGTTATGTAGCAAAAGGTTCGAGTTTGGTTTCCATTTCCATATATTTTTAATGGTTCATTTTTCGCAATCTGAGTAGCAAAATTTGGAAGCACCCGATAGTCCTTTGGCATCATTCCTGGACCATAAACATTAAATGGACGCGCCACGCAAACATGTACGTCAAAATAGGTTTGATAGATCCAGCAAAGTGTTTCACCCAAGCGCTTCGATTCGTCATAGCAAGCCCTTGGACCTCTTGTTGATACATTACCTCGGTATTCTTCGGATGTAGGTACGAATTCTGGAAATGGATCGCCATAAATTTCTGATGAGGAAAAAAATAGCATTCTTGATTTATCAGTTTTTGCTCGCTCAAGTAATGATTTTGTAACATTAATAGTCACATCGATGGTTAGTAATGGATTTGCTCGATAGTGCTCAGGAGATGCGATTCCAGCTGTATGGATAATATAGTCGAACTGATTGGGAAGTTGTGCCCCGATACTTGCATCTCCAACAATCCATTCAACGTTTTTATCATTTCTTAATACATTATTTCCGCTAGGTTTACCTGA
>JBEIFG010000252.1:0-1734 GCA_040382555.1 Chlamydiales bacterium
ATAAGTCAATAAGAAGTTCAGTAATGTTTCTTTCAAATCTAGGACTTATATATTCTCCACAGAGTATTCTTTAAGCTTATTTCTTAATGTTCTTATGCTAATTCCTAAGTGCTCAGCTGTTTTGGTTTTATTGTTTTGTAAATTTTTAAGCATATTGATGATGTGGTTTTTTTCTACTTCTGCAAGTGTCATATTATCCTGAAAGGGGAAGGTGCTATTTTGAGGGACAGGACAGGAAATATCTATAAGTAGATCACCAGGTTCTATCAAGTTATCTATATTCATAACTACACTTCGTTCAATAACGTTCGCTAGTTCTCTTATATTTCCTGGCCATGGATATTCTAGTAGACGTTTTTTTGCATGATCAGAGAGCTTTTTAAGTGATTTGTGATTTTCTTGGCATATTTTTTCTAAAAAAAATTCAGCTAAAGGAAGTATATCTTCTTTTCTTTCTCTTAAAGGAGGTAGATGTACGGGGACTACATTTAAACGATAATACAAATCTTCTCGAAACATTTTTTTTTCAATTGTGTCTTTCATGTTCCTATTAGATGTGGATATAAAACGAGTATCTACTTTGATGATCTTATTTCCACCTACTCTTTCAAATTCTTGTTCTTGTATGGCTCTTAAAAGTTTTGGTTGAATTTCTAGAGGAATTTCAGAAATTTCATCTAAAAGAAGAGTCCCTTTATCCGCCAGTTCAAAGCGACCAACTCTGCGCGATATTGCTCCAGTAAAAGCTCCCTTTTCGTGACCAAAAAATTCCGATTCAAGAAGGGTATGAGGTATGGCTGCGCAATTTACACGAATAAAAGGTTTGTCTTTTCTCAAAGAACCGTAGTGAATCGCACTAGCTATGACTTCTTTACCTGTTCCAGATTCACCACTTATAAAAACACTGGCATTGCTTTTTGCAATTTTTGCTACATTATCGATGATTTGTCTCATAATAGGGCTTGCGGCAATCATTTGCCGGCGCTCCATAGCATTTTTAAGAGATACTTCATTTCGAAGAATTTCATTTTCTTGAATTAAAGCTCCATGCTCTTGCGCTTTTTCAATTACCGTTTCAAGTGTTTCAGGAGGGAAGGGTTTGATAAGATAATTAAAGGCCCCAAGGCGCATAGCTTCTACAGCAGATTCCACACTGGCATAAGCTGTAGTAAGAATGACAATCGTATGAGTAAATGTTTCTTTAGCTTTTCGAAGTACTTCTATGCCACTTTCATCGGGTAATCTTATGTCGCTAAGTACCAAATCAAAGGTTTCCTTGCTAAGTAATTCTATGGCTTTTCTACCTGTATCGCAGCTTGTAACTTCCCATCTTTTTCTTTTAATTACTTCCATTACAAATGCTTTCATTAAAGGGTCATCTTCTACAACAAGTACCTTCTCAATCCTCATGGTAAAAATCCTTTTATGGGTAAAGTAATTATAAATAAGGTTCCACTATCACAAGATGATTTTACATCGATGTGACCGTTATGAGACTGAATAATTCTTAAGCTTTCGTATAATCCAAGACCCGTTCCTTTTTCTTTGGTGGTAAAAAAAGGTAGAAATAACTTTTCTAAATTTTCTGGAGCAATCCCTGAGCCAGTATCTTTTAAGGTGACTATAACATTTTGATCTTTTGTATATAGTGTGATTTGAACCAATCCTGATGAATGAATAGCCTGACAAGAGTTGCGAATCATATGAAGCAGCACAGAGCGTATCATAGAACGA
>JBEIFG010000253.1:0-1733 GCA_040382555.1 Chlamydiales bacterium
AAACGAAACAAGAGAATCTATCCTTAAGAAGCAAAATGAACTTAAGACTATGTTGGAAAAATATCCAAAGTTTCGTGCTGGATTGATGCAATTGGCAGTCACCTATCTTCAGCTTGGCCGCTCTCAAGAAGCTTATAATATCCTTTTGAAATACCATCAATTAGATCCCTCCAATCCCATTGTTGAATATTACTTATCTATAATATGTTTACAAAGACTAGATTATGTAAGCGCATGGATTTATTTTCGTAGTACAGAGCATATTCTCTTTCAATCTCATCATCAACCTAAAGCACTAAAAAGCTTAAAATCTTCTCTGCAAAGAGTATCACCATGTCCTCTTTAATTTTTTATTCCAAAAAAAAATTATCCTTTTAAAAAAAGGAGTTCTCCCCTAAAAAGAAAAAGGAAATATTTTCATCTTAGGTCGTTATGTCTTACAAAATTTTATTTTTGAGCTGTGTATGTTTTATAGGAGCGTCAAGTATCCTTTCCGCAGCTACTGATCTGGAAAGTCAAATGACTCTTCAAGAAAAACAGCAAACTGGTGTTGTGAATTTATCTAAAAAACAAAGACTGGCTCTTGCAGCATGGATTGATGAAAATTATGTTCCAAAATCTCAAAGCCCCAGCCTTCAAGAAGAGCTTAGTCTGCAACCAAATCCACCGATGACCCAATACTCTTTTGGAACTACAGATGCAGTGGGGCAGCTTTCAATTTCTATGAATCTTCAAGGGGGGCAGCAGCTTGTATTAAGCGACTCTACCCGCTGGCAAATTCAACCTCAAGACGTGGGTATCACCAGTTTATGGTTATCTCCAGCGCCCATCACTCTGCGCCAAGGAACCGATACTAACTACCCTTTTATATTAACTAATTTATATTCTAATCAAAGTGTCAGAGCCAAACAGATAGTGCCCGGACAAATCCCCCCTTCAGCACCTCCAACCGACTTATCTAAACCAGCGCAACCGATGACAGCACCTTCTCCCCAGCAGCAAAGCACGCCTCCACAAAAATAATGGAGGCCTAGCTTTTTTTAATTAGGAAGACCTACTAATTCATCTAAAGTTTTTTGAGAAGATGATATTTCAATACGCCCTTCCTTAGAGTATTGTATATCTCCTGTGATTCGAAGCCATTCTGCAAGAGAGGATACTGTGCTCATTTCTCTTTTAGGACTCAAAATAAGCTTTCCCCCTTTAAACATGTTATATCCATCCCCACCATTGAACATATAATCAACGGTAGCTACTTTGTAGAGGCGCGCATTATCTAAGGGCTCTTCACCCACATCTACTTGCTGAATTCTTGACCCTACAGGCTTATTTGGGTCAAATACAAACTTAAGCCCTGAGACCTGAGGAAATCTGCCAGCTTTACCCTCATATTGTGAAACTCCGTTTTCTAAGGCATTTTTTATCACTGATCCAGGAACTTCAACCACCACATTAGTGTTGCCAAAAGGCATTTCAGAATAAAGATCTTTCATAGTAATAGTGGCTCCAGGCTGATATATTTTATTTCCCCTAATAATTCCGCCGGAAATAATTGCTATATCAGCGTCAGTAGCATAGCGAATCGCATCCGCAACAAGATTGCCTATGATACATTCTTCTGTTCTGACCAAAGAGTACAAAGTATTTATTTCGACACTGGTTTTTGCTAAGGTCTCTGAGGTCATTAGATCTAATTTTTCTATGAATTTATCTACAACGCTTGCCACAGTGGG
>JBEIFG010000254.1:0-1724 GCA_040382555.1 Chlamydiales bacterium
AATCATTTAATATTGCCGCTGTGGTAACAAGACCCGATAAGCCTAGAGGTCGCTCACTTCAGCTGGATTGCCCACCAGTAAAAAAATATTTACAAGATGCCTCATCCCATATACCCATTTTTCAGCCTGAAAAAGCCTCCGCAGCTGAGTTTGAAGAAATTCTTAGGACAATCGAAGCTGACCTATTTTTAGTAGTCGCATATGGAGAGATTCTAAAACAAAATATTCTAGACCTGCCGAAAAAAAAATGTATTAATATTCATGCTAGCTTACTTCCAAGCTATAGAGGGGCTGCTCCTATTCATCGATGTATTATGAATGGAGATAAGCGAACTGGTATTACGATTATAGAAATGGTCCGGCAGATGGATGCTGGGGATATCCTTGCTCAGGAAAGTTTTGAAATTAGTAAAGAAATGAATTTCAAAGATGTAGAAGCTCGCCTCCTAGAAATTTCTTATACATTACTAGATGAGATTTTGAATCACTTTGATCAATTTTATGCTCAAAAGAAAGCACAGGATTTGGATAAGGTGACCTTTGCTGCGAAAATCTCACAAGAAGATTTAGAAATCAAATGGGTAGACGAAGCTTCTTTGATCTTTAATAAAATTAGAGCTTTTTCACCGTCGCCAGGCGCTTGGTGTAAAATACTCATCGGTTCAGAGATTAAGCGAATAAAAATATTTTCATCTAAATTAGTTCAAGATTATGAAAAACCTCCCGGATCTTTGATAGCAAACGAGAAAGAATTAATTATTAGCTGCCTTCATGGGGCTATTGCTCCACTTGAGGTGCAGCTTGAGGGGAAAAAAAGAATGAGCATTTCAGAATTTTTGAAGGGGCTTAACCAAAAAATATCTTTTCCCATCCTCGAATAAATATGTCCCCTTCATAAAGTGTTTCAGCATTTAGTCTATAATCAATTTTTCGTTTTTCACCTCTGATTTTTATTTATCAATTAAATTTTAATCTTACATCGCTCTTCCTTAACTCTTTACCTAAAAGATCGGTTAGTGTAATATTAAGAAGATTTAAAGAAATTTAATTAAGAAGAGGTTCTATGTCGTTAACAACCCTGGCTTCCTTTCCGTTAGATCTGCATGCTAGTCCATCGAGAAGAAGCAGACCTAATCCTCTTGAGTGTGCATGGGAGCAATATGTTGAGACCATGGAAGGCGGCGCTGTATTTCTGAAGCAAATATGTGGTGCAGTCAATGTAACGTCATTTTGGACTCAGCAAATTAAGCCTGACATGGGACCGTCTTTAAAAAAAATCGGTGGTTTTGCTAAGGATGCGGGAAAAGCTCTTGGAGCTTTAGATACCGCTAATCGTGTGAGCGGATTTATGAAATCACTTACAAACTATGATCCAAATAATTTCCTAAAAAGCACTTCAGATGTACTAGATAAAGGGTGTGGGGTTGTTAAATGTGGATGTGATACAGCCGAGCTAGTTAATTCGACTGTTACCCCTTTGCCAACTGATGTTATGGAAAGAGTTAAGCTAGTTGGTGCAAGCGCTGGATTATTTTCTTCTCTAAAAGGTGTTTACGATTCTGGTATGAAGCTGATGTCTAATTTTGCTGATCTTGACACATTGAATCAGGAAAGACAGATGCTTAGTACATCAGTCTATAATGAGAGAAGGATCAATGCTGGAGAGAAAATCACCTCGACTCTACTTGCAGTTGCAGCAAAGGTTTCAGCTGCAGTTCTAGGGG
>JBEIFG010000255.1:0-1723 GCA_040382555.1 Chlamydiales bacterium
CTGGTATTCGACGCATTTAACGAGGTTTTGGAATTATCCGACACCAATCCCTATGCTAAACAGGTCATCGATGCTTGGGCCAATGGTGCTTGGTTTATCGCTAGACCTCTTGCAAAAGTCTTAAGTCGATCCTTGTACAGCAACATTTTTGAAGATTATCAACTACTAATAAATAATTAACTGAAAGTCCCTCCTATTATTGTTTCTATCGTTTGTTTTCGGATTTATGCAAGAGGTCTATTATCGTAGAAAAGTTCTGAGAGGGGGACAAGCGAGCTAGAAGGTAGATAGGGCAAGCGATATCGCTCTTTGTCCTTTGATGTAATCCTTCAACCGATAGCGGCTAATTTGCATTAGCTCTTCTATATTTTTTTGGAACATTTGATGTAGCTGGAGCCAATGATAGAGATGTTGACCCACATAAAAACTGCTGTGTCTGCGTTGACCTTTATATCTTTTTTCAGGTCTTGTGACATATTTTTGGATTCCCATATTCTTAATTTTTTTACCTTGTAGTGTGGCACTTGTATAGGCGATAGCTATAACAATTATCAGCTTTGATAGGTATTTCGGTGCTAATTGAGAACCTTCTAAGCTATAGCCTCCCGACTTAAAATCTCGAAACATCTCCTCAATATCAAATCTTTTTTGATAGGCCATTATTGCCGTCTCTAAATCCCCAAAATTTGTCAGAATATACCAAGGTTCTTTTGTTTGAAAACCCCGATAGGTTTTTTTCCACTTACCAGCTAAGTTAAACTGTCCAAATCCCTGCTCTTTTGTAATATTGACATCATTCAAAAATAGTTGAGTTCCTGGACTTAAACCTAAGGCTCTCATTTCTTGATAAATTCCTTCTTTTGTCTTGACATTTGTACTTTTTTTTTGTCTTAAACAAAAGTATAAACTCTGCTTCTGAAGCCACTTTCCAAGACTGACCGAGCAAAATTCTCTATCTCCTAACACCACGATTTTATGACCTGATAGCACCTTCAATATTTTCCCCAATACTCGCTGCTGTTCTTCGAGATTACTACTTCCTTTTTTATCCAATATCTCCCAATAGATTGGGATGGCTCTCTTGTCATAAATTAGACTCACCATCAAGATATTTATTGCTCCCCAACTCGTTCGGTCTATGGCAATATATACTAATCCTTTTATTGTGAATCTCTCCTGCTGTTTTAACATCTCTTTTAAGCAGAGAAACCAGATTTTTTCAATATTCAGAATTTCCAGCTTTAAAAATCTTTTTAGTTTTTTTCTCCGACTCTCAAACAGGATCGGTATTGGCAGTGCTTCTGCTAATATCTCTAACTTAGCTTGCTTTAGTATTTGCAAGGTTCCAACTATCATTAACAACAGTAGATATCTGGCTCGTCCCAGTTCATTTTCTAACACTTTCTGGTATAGTTCACTTATCATTTTCGTTATTTAGGTCATATATGGTAAATATGACTTATCTTTTTTTGGAGTCTGTGTCTGTATTTTATGCTACATAAGCTTTTCAGCTGGCTTGTCCCCCTGTCAGGTTATCTGATTAGGAGTTATCAACTACAACCCTTTGATGCACTACATCTCGCTACAGCGATTAGGATGAAGCTTGATTATTTTGATACCGTAGATCAAAAATTAATTGATAAAGTTCCACAAGAGGTTAATTTTTCTCCCAATTATCCCAAAAAAGTTATTATACAAAAGCCATTTATCGAGGGTTTTCAAC
>JBEIFG010000256.1:0-1722 GCA_040382555.1 Chlamydiales bacterium
CGTGTGAAGCCACTGTCAGGCAAACAAGAAATGATAGTTGTGGAAGCAGACAAAGGGTATGACAGTGCTGAACTGAGACAGGAGTTGTTGAATCGTGGCTTTTTTCCGCTGATTCCATGGAGAAAGAATGTGAAGGGAGCTACCACATTAAAAGAAGTGGCAGCTGAATTTGGGTTAGAGCCAATCCGATGGGTGGTGGAAAGAACGCATTCTTGGATTAATAGGAAGTGCCTAAGGCTAATGGCTAGATGGGAGAGAAGAAGCGAAGTATGGAATGCAATGATAGCGTTGATTATGGAATAGGTAAAAAATTTATTGAGATAGGCTCATTAAGAAAAAATGGTTTGAAACATGATTGTATGGAAGAATTCAAAATTAAAGGTAAGGCCTGTTCTATTGAATAGAATAAGAGCTCCTCTTGACTCGTTTCTCTTCTTAATGTATAAATTTTTTCATGAATACAAGCTTATCTTTATTTATCACAGAATTTCTAAGGAAAAAACTATTAAGTACAACACCTATTTTGATTGGCTTTTCTGGTGGACCGGACTCTAGGGCTCTTCTTCACTTACTTATAGGTGCACTTAAAGAGTCGCAAGTACAAATTCATATCGCTCACATCGATCACGGATGGAGAGTGGAAAGCTCTGCTCAAGCAAAGCATCTTTCAATTCTTGCAAAACAACTAGGTTGCACATTTCACTTAAGAACCCTGAATCAGCTAGATTTTAAGGAGGGTAATAAGGAGGATCAAGCTAGAAATTTAAGAAATAAATTTTTTTCAGAAATTTATTCTCAAATTAACGCGCAAGCGCTGTTCTTGGCTCATCAAAAAGATGATTTATCAGAAACAGTTTTAAAGAGGATTTTTGAAGGGGCAAGCATATTTGCAATACCTGCTATGAGAGAAGAATCGACCCACTCAAATATGCGAATTCTTAGACCATTACTTTCCTGGAAAAAATCAACTTTAATTTCATTTCTTAATGAAAAGGGCTTTGATGACTATATAGTTGATGAAACTAACCTATCTTCCGATAACTTAAGAGGTAAGCTTCGAACTGAGGTGTTTCCGTACCTTGAAAAAATATACGGAAAGCAAATTATAAGCTCGCTTTATGATTTTTCAATCCAGCTAAAAGAAGTAGTAGATCCGTTAAAGGAAGAATTTACGAGCTACATTTCTTACTGGATTGAGTCAGCTTTTTGTGATTATATTTGCTTTGACAGAATTAAGGGATTAAAAGTAAATCAGAGAGCTTTATTTTTAAAATTCATACTAGACTTTAAAAAAATACCAGTTAGCAAAAAATTGATTTCTCAAATCATTAAAGCTATTGACTCAAGGCAGGTTAAGAACTTTACACTGGATGGAAGGCAAGCGTTTGTGGATAAAATGAGGTTATTTTTACCCAAGCCTATTCCATCTACAGATGAATTAAGAGTAGCTATTGCAGATGGCGTCTTAAAGAGTGAAAAATTTAAAATCGATTTTTCTGTTGTTGAGGACAAAGAGGTGGGTAAGTCTTCGAGCTGGGAAGATGTCCTTAACGGCGTATGTACCTTACAAATTCCTGAAGGTTCTATGAAGTTTTTATTTCCTAACTCTAAAGAAGGGATAATCTATAAAAAAAAATTAATGAACAAATATTCATCTTATGGCGTTCCTTCATTTTTGAGATGTTTATTTCCTTTTGTTATTTATAATGACGCACTTATTTA
>JBEIFG010000257.1:0-1719 GCA_040382555.1 Chlamydiales bacterium
CCCCTTGTGTGTATTGTTGTTCTCTCTCTCTATTCTCTTTGTTGTGGGGGGAAGATACGGCACCGATAAGGGGATACCCTAAGGTTGTCAATTAACCATAAGCATAAACACTTGTTGACAATTGACAACTGTTTTGTATATTTGCGATATGAAGATTATATCTGTAACCAACTACGCCAAGTCGCTTGGGCTTACAAGGCAAGCTATTATCAAGAGGATAAAAATGAAGAATCCGCTACCGGGGATTAAATCATACTACAAAACGGGGGGCAAGACTTCCCACTATATCTTAATTTTAGAGTAACTTTGTAATTATGAAAGTTAAGGTTAGTACAAAGAAACCAGCGCCGGTACCAACTGTTGTTCCAAAATCCTCCCCAATATTGCCTTGGAATAGCGTTCAAAGAATTGCACTTGATAGTAAAAAATTAATTACAGGAGAAAATGTATCTGTTGCGGGTGCTGTAAAAAATGCGGCAGCGCAAACTGGCTTAAACCCAGCCTTTCTTTTAAAATCAGCTTGGCAAGAAGGAATGAATCGCATAGCCGGCCCAATTACACAATCCGAAGCTTACGCTATTGCAGAAAAAACTAATCCAAGATTACCAGAATATCCTGTGGATGGATTCTATTATTACGGGACAGACACTTTTGGAGACGCTTTCCCAAGACTAAAAGCAAAGGGATATTTGCCAAAAGATTTTGAGCAAAAGTTTCAACCATACCAAGCGATAAACGAAAACAAAGAAACCGTAAAGACTGCGGCCTTTAACACACCTCAGCACGCATTAACGGCAAAAGCTGCTATGTTAAGAGACGTTCAAGATCAGGTTGAAGATTACGCCAAAAAAAGAGGTGTATCGCTTGGGGAACAAGAGAAAGCGTATTTTACCTCAGCTTCTTATAACGCAGGGTTTGGTAGAGGCAAGCAAATGATAGAAGAATACATAAAGTCTCCAAACAAAAAAGAATTTATAAAATCTGGGATGACATCACTAAAAGGAGTTCATAAAAATATATACCCAAGAGTTTCTGAACTTGAAGTTTTATCAAAAGAATTTAATCAATCGCAAACCAAACCGTAGCGACTCCCTTGTGGATACCAACCCCCATTCTTTTAAAATTTTTCGGCCATCCTTTTTGTAGAATACATCTATTGTGCGCGGGAGAATTAATCCAATCTTTTAAAACAATAGAAGGATCGCAGGGCCAATCCTTTGGATCTTGCATAAAAGATATTTCATAAGCTTCTATATTTAAGCCAACTATCTCTTTAGGCTTTGATAACATTATACTCCAATCCGGATTACCACCTTCTGTAATGCAACCTCCCTTCCATTTTCCAGCATTAGACCAGCTATGTAAAGAACAGTAATAGTCGTCAATGCTAAAATTTTTATACAAGTCTTCCGAGTGAACTTTTGCCACATAACTTAAAGAATCACACAAGGCAACCCTTGGTAGTCCATTCTGCGCTCTATAATCATTTATTTTTTTATAAAGCAACATCTCTTGACTTGAGTACTGAACAAAAAAAGAGAAAATAATAGATATTAGCATAGCGTTTTTTTTATTTAAACGAGGTTGTTTTTGTATTATTGTGTAATTATAGATAATTTTGATTAATTATTTTTGTAGAATGAAAAAGATTTTATCAATTGCCGTACTTATCTGCATTGCGACTTCCCTGACATCTTGCGTAACTGTTCAGAAACAATA
>JBEIFG010000258.1:0-1706 GCA_040382555.1 Chlamydiales bacterium
CAGCACAAATTGTTCTGGGATACGCTCAAAAAATTGTCGATCAGTATAATCAGGAAATCACATACGATAAAAAATCTTCTAGTATACCAGCCGTATTGATTCAAAGAAACTGGTTTAACCCTAATTTAATCTACCAATGGTTTACTGTACCGGGATTAGTAGCTATATTAGCCATGACTACGAGCTTGACGGTAACAGCTCTTTCGATAGCTAGAGAAAAAGAACTAGGTACCTTTGAACAATTACTTGTCTCTCCTTTAACTCCCTTTGAGATCTTAATTGGTAAGTCTATTCCAGGTCTTCTAATTGGTATATTTGAATCTACACTTATTTTACTTGCGGGTATTTTTGTATTTCAAATTCCTTTTACTGGCTCAATTTTATCCTTTTATATCAGCTTAACTATCTTTATCATTTCTATAGTTGGGGTAGGTATTTTTTTATCTGCTTTATCCAAAACGCAACAGCAAGCTTTACTGAACATGTTTTTCTTCATTTCCCCATCAGTCATACTATCTGGCTTTGCAACACCTATTGCTAATATGCCCATCTGGCTGCAAAAAATTACGATTATCAATCCGTTGAAATACTTCCTAGTAATTTCTAGAGGAGCCTTTTTAAAAGAAATGACGCTGCAAGAGATTTTACAGGGTTCTATTCCCATGCTTTGGATAGGGTTATTTACACTTACAGCAGCAGGGCTTACTTTTAGAAAAAAAATTAATTAACTATTTTCAAAGGTACCTAAATAAGCTGATGTAGCTAGCTTATTTAGTTTTTTATGACGATCGATGGCATATTCTATTAGCTTATCTACTAATTCGGTGTACTGGATCCCCGATGCCATCCAAAGTCTTGGAAAGGCACTTGTACTTGTAAAGCCTGGAAGAGTATTGATTTCATTTACCAAAAATTGTCCATCTTGGGTAAAGAAAAAATCGACCCTAGCCATCCCTTCGCAGCATAAAATTTGATAAGTCTGCTTAGCAATATTTTGAACTTGTATAACCTGAGAATCAGAAAGATTCGCAGGAATATGAAAGGTAGTTTTTTGATCGATATACTTAGCATCCCATGAGTGAAAGTCATCACTTGGAATCACCTCTCCTGGAACTGAAACAATAGGACTCTCATTGCCCATTACTGAGCACTCTATCTCCCTACCCGGAATAAATTCTTCAATAAGAATTTTTATATCATATCGAAACGCTAAATTCAGAGCGCTGTGAAATTCTTCTAGATTATTTACTTTTGATACACCAATAGATGACCCATTATTAGCTGGTTTCACAAATATTGGAAGACCTAATTTATTTATTACTGAATCAAAACAAATATCATTTCTTTGATGTATATTGAATGCTAAAAATTTTCCTATGGAAATACCAGCATCCCTCAGTAACCTTTTCATGACATCCTTATCCATACCCACCGCAGAACCTAAAATGTCAGCACCTACAAAAGGTATACCCCATAATTTTAACATACCCTGCAAGCTTCCATCTTCTCCGTTTGTTCCGTGTACAATTGGGAATGCTACATCAATTTGACAGGGTAGAATTTTTTTATCTAAAAAAGAACAAAGGGCTGATTCTTTGAGAGCTGGTAAAAAAGAGACTGCTTTTTTATCCCCATGAAGACATATTTTTTTTGGGTCATTTGGGTTACTTAGAAATGTATTAGTATCTCTTATATACCACTGTCCG
>JBEIFG010000259.1:0-1675 GCA_040382555.1 Chlamydiales bacterium
AGAGAGCCTCTTATAACCGGACTTAGAAGAATATCTTCTCCTGGTTTAAGACGATATGTTGGCCATAAGTTCATACCTAGGATTGATGGTGGAATGGGCCTTGTAATTCTTTCAACACCTAAAGGAATTATTGATGGCGAGACAGCTAGAAAAATGAAAGTGGGTGGTGAACTCCTTTGTTATATTTGGTAAAAGGGAATGAGGTAAATAATGTCACGTTTAGGTAAAACACCAGTCGCAGTTCCAAAAGGAATAGAAGTTAAACTTGTAGGCAATATTCTTCATGTTAAAGGCCCTAAGGGCGAATTAAAGCAAGAACTTAAAGAAGGTATATCGGTAGTGGTTGAAGCTGAAAAAGCAACAGTTACCATTGATGAAAGCAAAAATATACCTGGTGCTTTCCATGGATTGTATAGATCTTTGTTGAACAATATGATTATCGGTACAAGTAAAGGTTTCGATAGAAAACTTCAGCTTATTGGAGTAGGTTACAGAGCTTCTGTTCAAGGAAATAAACTCGATCTGCAGCTAGGCTTTTCACATCCGGTGCAATTAGAGATTCCTAAAACCCTGCAAGTTTCTGTGGATAAAAGTACAACCATACTTATATCAGGTGCAGACAAGCATACAGTTGGTCAATTTGCGGCAGCAGTAAGAGGTAAAAAGTCCCCTGAGCCTTACAAAGGAAAAGGCATACGTTATGAAAATGAGTATGTTCGTAAGAAAGCGGGTAAAGCAGCTAAAGGTAAAACAGGGTAATAGTTGTCATGGAAAGTAGATTAGTTAAAAGAAATGTGCAAAGAAGTCGAAGACTTTTGCGAGTTAGAAAAAAAGTCAGAGGGTCTTCAGAAAAACCAAGACTTTCTGTTTTTAAATCAAATAGACATATTAGCGTGCAATTAATTGATGATGAAAAGTCTCTTACTATTGCAAGTGCAAGCACTCTTCAAGATAAATCCTTAGAGGGTAAATCTAAAGAGTCTGCTAGAAAATTAGGTGCTCTTATCGCTGAGTTAGCAAAAAAAAATAATGTTAATTCCGTTGTTTTTGATCGTGGACATCATAAATACCATGGATTACTTGCTGAGCTAGCCAATGCAGCTCGTGAGTCTGGTTTACAATTTTAGTCCTGAAACAGAAAAGGTTCATAAATGAAGCAAAAAAAAGTAGTTAAACGCGCTGAAGATTTTGATACAGAATTCGAAGAGAAAGTACTGTACATCAACAGATGTTCTAAAGTTGTAAAAGGTGGAAGAAAATTCAGCTTTTCAGCTTTGATTCTTGTGGGTGATGGACACGGTCGAATAGGTTTCGGATTTGCAAAAGCTAACGAAGTTTCTGATGCTATACGCAAAGGAACAGAAGCCGCTAGAAAAAATGTTATGGCTTTTGAAATGGAAGGAACAACGATTCCACATGAAATTACAGTAGAGTGGGACGGGGCAAGGGTATTGCTCAGACCAGCTCCTGAAGGTACTGGGGTAATTGCGGGCTCAAAAGTTCGCTCAGTTCTTGAGCTTGGTGGTGTAAAGGATGTAGTTGCGAAAAGTTTTGGCTCTAATAATCCTTTAAACCAAGTAAGAGCAACTTTGAGAGCTCTTGGTAGCTTAAAAAATAGACAAGAGACGCTTAAAAGAAGAGGTGTGTAATGTTATCACTTTCAACTCTTAAAAAT
>JBEIFG010000260.1:0-1670 GCA_040382555.1 Chlamydiales bacterium
GAAGATTGCCACTGCTCTTTATGCTATCCAAAAAATTGGCAGTAGAAGAAATGATATGGTTTCTATTTCATCAAATGCAGTAGCTGCGGTTTCTTCCCACCATCGAAGAACGGGATCTCATCCTTCATTTCGTTTGGAGTTCGGAGGTTCGCATATGAATTTAAAAACAGGAGAAATTTTACCTTTAGAAAGTTTAATTTATGGACTTTTGGTCTGTTCAGGAAATGATGCTGCTAATGCAATTGCGGAATATGTATCAGGCTCAGTACCAAAGTTCATTACCGAAATGCATCGGTATTTATACAGTATCGGATGTAAAGATACTCAATTTACTAATCCACACGGTTTACCAGATCCACATCATACTACGACAGCATATGATTTAGCTTTAATGACAGCTAAAGCTTTAAAAGATCCATTCTTTAGAAAGGTAGTAAGTACATCTAAATATCCTCGTCCAAAAACTAATAAGCAAGATGAGTCTTTTTTGTTGCAGTCTAATGCTTTACTCAAGCCAGGTAAATTTTATTACCCGTATGCTACTGGAGTTAAAACAGGATATACTGTAGCAGCAGGTAGTAATTTAGTCGCATCAGCTGAAAAGGGAGATAGAAAGCTAGTAGCTGTTGTTCTTAACGCTGAGGACTCTAGTGCCAGATACCGAGATTGTATTTCTATGTTCGAAAAAGCATTTAATGAAAAAAAGGTGCAAAGAAAGCTATTTTCAAAAGAGCATGATATATTTAGATTTCATGTCCAAGGTGCCAAGAATACACTAGAAGCTGTTCTAGAAAAAGATGTAGTTTTCAATTACTATCCATCTGAAGAAAGAAAACTAGATGCTAAAATTCGATGGTTTCCTCAAAATCTACCTATAAAACAAGGTGAGATTGTTGGTGAGGTACATGTGAAAAATGATAAAGGAAATGTGGTGTTAGTTGAGTCCGTGTTCGCAAAAAATATGGTTCAGCCGACGCTTTCATTTGTCGTGCAAAAAAAAATAGAGAAAATAGGTACGGAATTATATCGTCATAAGCGAACTATTGCAATAGGGGTAGGATCGTCATTTCTGGCTTGCGCGCAGTATATCTTTTACCGAAAAAAGAAAAAAATTAAGAAATCAAAAATTGATGTAGAACAATAAATTCATCTCTTGAAAGATCTTCCGGTCTAGCTTTTGTATTTAAATTCGCTTTAAATAAGCAAGACTCTATTTTTTCTGGTGAATAGAAGTTTCTAAGTGAACTCTTCAGCATTTTTCTTCGATGAGAAAATGCAGTTCTAATCATAGAAAATAAAACATCTTGCTGCTCGATAACAGGTAATTTTAATAGATCGAATCGAACAATTGCAGATTGAACAGAGGGTCTAGGATAAAAACAAGAAGGCTCAACAGTGAAGCAATACTTGGCTTTTGCGTAGTGTTGAATAAAAATCGTAAAACTACCGTAGTTTTTATTTCCTTTGGAAGCTGTGAATCGAGTAGCTACTTCCTTTTGAACCATTAATGTCATGGTTTCTATGTAAGTATTTAGGGGGAGAAGAATCTCTAAAATAGGTGTTGTTATATGATACGGTAGATTCGCTACCACTTTAATTTTTTTGTCAGAACAATTATGTTCCTTTAATACCTTTTCTAGGGGGAATTGCAAAAAATCTTCTTCAAAAAC
>JBEIFG010000261.1:0-1652 GCA_040382555.1 Chlamydiales bacterium
GGCTACAGCAGCTCCCGTAAAAAAGAATGACTTACCAAAATAGGGCATTTTTTTTAAGAAGCTTCAGGTCCTTCAAAAATTGATACAGGTGTACCCAATAGGCCCTTGCCCTATGTTACTTTCGCTTAAAATTCTACACCCTCTTGAACCAAGAACCTTTTTGAACCGATATCTTTAGGAAGAGTCAAAAAATGCAGCTACACCTCGTCCTCCCATAGCAGTGAAGAGACACTCCCATGAATCAATATTGCATTCTAGGAAGTACCACCGTAGTTTCTCCCAGAATCTTGTTTTTCTTTTCGCCTTCGCTAATGCTTGCTGAAATAGTCCACAGCATCTTTGCTGCACCTGGTCTATCAGAAATGCCAGAAACATTAGTAGCCCAAAGACATGACTTAAATTTTTATAACCATGCCCAAAATTGTGTTCAAACTGGTAGCCTTGGTTCTTGAGGGTGTTAAACGTTTCATTCTCAATACGCCATCTCGCCCTACCTGTTTTTGTAAGAGTCAATACATTTTCTTCTGTCACAAGGAGATTCGTTATCCAAGAAAAATGTTTTTTTTTGCCTTTTTTATCTGTTATGCTGCAATCAATAAAGTTGACCTGTATTTCATGATGAGTCTCATTCAGAGGGATACCATTATAAAACTTTAGCTCTATGGTCTCAGATTTCGTCTTAATAATCTTTTGCTGCAGTTCAACGCCTTTTAACCATTCAAATAGACTGGGATTGCCTGTGGGGTTTACATTAACTAGAAAATTGGCTCCTATTTCCAAAATTTGCTTTAAATAAGGCCCTTTTGCGCCGAGAGCATCCTCTGTAAAGATCACCTCAAGCTTAGGATGCTCTCTGCGAAAGTCTTTCAAAAAACGCTTCATAGCATTTTGCTCGCAATCATTTTTTTGAGAGCCATCCACTTTGGAGATAGGTTCTGGGCATAAAGGGAATACTTCCGACTGATCAGGATGCACTACTACAGCGCCAAGCATTTGGTGATAGTAGGTAGTTCTGCCATCTTTATGGTGCTTTTCACAACAGTTCTCACAATGGACAGACTCCGATGAAAACATTCCTGTTCCATCACAAGCAATTACTATATATTTTTCTAAAACCTTGTAGTCATCAAGAACCCTACCTCGTTGTATACAAGAGAAAATAGTGGTAAATGCAGCTCTTAGGTCTTTAGTATCTACTTCATCCAAGCGATCTCGCATATATGTATCCGATGGGGCTCTATCGACATGGTATAGAGTTTTAAGATTGTGTCTGATAGTTTTTTCTTCGCTTGCTTCATCAAACTGCAAGAGGGAGGGAAATTTCAAACTGAACATGGCAAGAGCTGACATTAAACAATCAGCGAGTGAAATTTTTGATTTTCTTCCCCTTGAATCACGAGGAGGCGAGGAAATGCCTTCAAATACGGAGCGTACTTTTCGTAACATTGCCTTTGCAGATAATTGCTTTTTCTCAACAGTGTGTATTCCCATGCATTCCTCCCTGCACCACGATAAAATAGTTGCACAGGGAGTCTACTTCATTGCGAAATTTTTTTTAACGGGAATTGCTGGAAATAACTATTCTTTGTTACCATCGTATCAATAGCTTGACTTATAACATCAAGGATGGCAAAAAACCTTTTCTCTTTTAA
>JBEIFG010000262.1:0-1644 GCA_040382555.1 Chlamydiales bacterium
AAGATGGTACCGTCCTCAGGACTATCTATCCTCCTCGCGGGTTAAAAGGAGTCGAAATGGGTTATATTAGAGAAAGAGATTTAAGCGATGGCAGCAAGAGATTTTAGGTTCATCCGACAAATGCGTACCTCTGTTCATGTAAGTGGTATAACCTTAATTTAAAGTACTCCATATCCCGGAATCCATAGGCCTGCCTTTTCATCGTTTTAATCTTATTATTGATCCCCTCAGCCGCTGCATTACTGATCCTATGTTTAAAATAATTTAGCAGCCCTATTCTATGATTATCCAAAGTCTTTGCCATTCTTTTAAGTTTGGATATTCCTGTTTCAATGGCATCTGAGATCCATTGATCAAGGAATATCCAGGCCTCTTTTAGTGTTTTTTGCTCCCAAAACAGGCGAAACTGCTCTTTTAGAACATACGCTTTCAATAGGGGCTCATTTACTTGTAGAATAGCTTCCACTCGGTCTTTAAATTCAGGCTGTAAATCCTTGTAATTTTTTAGTAGGAGAAAGCGCTGCCCTTTTAAGACCTTTTGTTCTCTTTCATTTAAATTCCCTTGCTGTTCTTTTCTCACTTCATCTAATGCCTTATTCATCAGGGCGTTCACATGGAAATGATCAAATACAATGTCTATTTCTGGTAGAACTTCAGTTATTGCCGTGATATAGGGTGCGCTCATGTCCATAGCAATAGCTTTTAGGTTCTTGGCTTCTTTTTTAAGACGAAGAAGAAAGGGGGTTATATCTTTAACCGTCCTTCCCTCTACAGCGTGAATGATTCTTCCTGATTCAATATCGGTAAAAGCTGACATGTATTTATGACCTTTTTTAATGGCAAATTCATCAAGACTTATATATTTTACATCCTTAAGATCGATCTTTTTATAGAGTTTTTTAAGCTTCATTTTATGAATTCTTTTTACAACATTCCAGCTGATCCCCAAGAGCCGAGATACATCCTGAACTGTACTCATAGAAAGAAGATCGAAAGCAAACTGAATAAATCCTCGAGTCATTTGAGATTTCCCCTTCATAAAGGGGAGCCGTGGCCACCACTGGTGGCCGCAATCCACACACTTCAAACGATGTAAGATTACGTCTAGAAAGCACTTTTTAGATCCAACCGGAGTCATTCTAAAACGACGTTTTTTTTGACCTTTAAAATGTGAGTTTTTACCTGAGCACTTAGAACAGTGAATCTTTTGATAAACCATCTCAACAAAGTAGATGATAGAATTTTTTACATATTGGGTAGATTTATACTGTACTCCTTTTATCCCATATGCATGATAGAGATTCGATGCAGACATAGAACGGCCTCCTTATGGTTGGTAGCCTAAAGTTACTTTTCTATGTCTGCTCTTTTTTATTCAAATTTAAATTTTACTCTTTCCGCTTTTTCTGAAAAAATCATCTTTATAACGTTCTGATTATCAACAATCCTTGAGTTTACAATCATTTAAGCAGTTTCTCTATGAGAAGGTACGCATTTGTCGGATGAACCACAATCTTTCAAAAAGCGATTCGAAGATGAACTGAAAAAGCTTTCTGAAGGAGTCTCTAAGCCAAAAGGACGCAAGAAATACACAAAAGTAGTCGAACGAATTGGTCGATTGAAAGAAAAACACAAGAGGATCTC
>JBEIFG010000263.1:0-1623 GCA_040382555.1 Chlamydiales bacterium
AGATTTTCCATATTCTTTTGTTTTTTTCATTAAGGGCATTTGTAATTTGTTTACAAGTGCCCTCTGTATGCCAGTATCAAAGAAATAAAATTTAGGGCTTTTAGCAATCTGCTGTCTGATAGACCTTTTTATAGGCATGAGCATAAAGCCCATTAAAGTATCTATCAGTATTTGATAATATTCTTTTATGGTATTAAGGCTAACACCAGTATCCTGAGCGATATTGCTGTAATTAATTAAATTTCCATTTTCCTCAGATGCTAAGAAAAGAAATTCATTAAAAGCGTTTAGATTCCTCACCAAAGCTTCTTCCTTAATTTCTTCTTTGATATAAGTATTAGTGTAGGTTTTAAGGATTTAATATTTTATTTCATTTTAGACAGGAGTTACGCGAAATAACGCATAGCAAGGAAATTCCTGACAGAATTTCTAACGATTCCCCATTTTTGCTGATAGATAGAGATATTTAATTCCGTTTGAGCGATTTTCAGAAAAACAAAAGCTCTCATGGAGCAGAATATATGATTTTTTTGAGCTCTAGCTTTTCTCATATAGGATTTTTCAAGCCCGCAAAGTTGCTTTAAGCCTCTGTGCATATCTTCTACAGCCCATCTTTTCTTACCAGTATTTGAAAAATCTTCCCAATCTATCAAGGAAAGATCATTTGTAATGGAATATTTTTCTTTTTCTCCTTTTACTGTGCTTTTCATGATTAATACAGGACCAAATTCATGTAACCAAACTTTCTTAACTTGTTTTTCTGCTAGCTCAAGCTCCGAAACACTTATCCAGATTCCTTTTTCTTCACTAATTTTTCTATTAACTTTAATATCTGCGATGAATTTCCAATTTTTAGCTTCTATTGCTTTTAAATTTTTCTTTGAAGTATACCAGCTATCAATTAGAACATATCTTGGGTTCAACCCCTTCTCACCAGCAGTATCTAGCATATCAAGAAAATGGTCGTTTTTGGTCATACCGTCTTCTGACCTGTTGTAGACTCTGTAGTTGATTGGCAATGATAATCCTTCCTCGTTCAGCCATACACAGTTAGTCAACCCTATTCCCTGTCTTACACTGTGGTGTTTTCCGCTCCATTGCCATTTATTAAGTTCTATCTTCTTTGCATAAGGTTTTTCAATTAAAGTATCATCGAAAATCAAGTAACCATCATCTTTTGAGATATATTCAGATACCTCATCCCACAGCATTTCTGCTTCAAAATTACTGCTGTTTAAAAATCTATTTACTGCATCATGCGATAACTCAATTGGTGACACATTCTCTAACTCGGTGCAGCTATACTGCTTCTGAGTTGCTATTAGAAAATTTGTAAATAATTCAATCTGCACTTTCTTAGGACGCATATCCTATTTTTTACTACATTTATTCTAAAATGGCCAGCTTACATCCGTAAGGCTACAGGAGTTTCGCGTAACTCCTGATTAATTTAAAGTAGTAAATAAAAGTGGTGCTGGAGAAAGGAGTTGAACCCTCGACCGCCCCAGACCATCTCAGACTGGATAAAAAGATTCAAGTCAAGCAGACTAGTAATCACGCACAAAAGGATCACTCCAGTCTCGTAAATATAAAGTAAAGAAAAAAAGAGGAGCTGGAGAAAGG
>JBEIFG010000264.1:0-1592 GCA_040382555.1 Chlamydiales bacterium
CTATTTCTTGATGGAACTTCAAGAATGGCTGGGACTACTGTAGGAAAACCTTTAAAAAATTCGGAAATTTATCAAAAAATAATTAAGGTAAGAGAGAGATTTGGTGGAAAAGTAGTCCCTCCAGAAAATGCATCTAAAGAAGCTCTGAAAGTTTTAAAAGACAATAAATTTTTCGCTATTGTAGGAGATCAGGGAATGCCTAATTCAGGATACATCAGCGATTTTTTAGGCAGAATTTGCTCAACCTCTCCCCTTCCAGCTCTTTTGTCTTATAAAACAGGTTGTCCTATTATTGTTTTTACTTCTTATCGAAAAAATAATCATTATTACATTCAATATTCTGATCCCATATGGCCTGATAAAAACCAGCCTAGAGATCAAGAAATCAAACGTTTAATGGATAAGACTCTATCGATTCTAGAAGAATCCATAAAAGAAAATCCAGGTCAGTGGTTATGGATACATAATCGATGGAAACAGAAAGTACCTGGAACTATTTCTAGGAAATATAGACTTGATTCTATAGGGTTTATCCTTCCATTGGATTCACTGGAATTTAAAGAAGCTTTGAAAATTTTACATATTTTTAGAAATATTTACGATAAAGAATATTTTATTGTCATGGTCCATAAGAGTATGGCTTCTTCTATAAAAATCCCCGTGAATGATATCATTACCTACGAGGATGAAAAAGAGTGTTTCAGAGAAGATTACCGTATAAAGTTGCTGGTGAATTTAACGAATAATGATCAACTCTCTTATCATTATTTGCGATTTGCTACCTTAGAGACCCTAAACTTTTGTGGTATTCTCAAAGATCCTTCTGTACCTGAAAACTTGTCTTTAGATCAGCGGATTCGTTATATTCTATCTCGCTCCAAAAGACCCCTTCAATCTATAAAATCATAGGATCGCTGTGCTATGCCTGATCATCGCTTTTTTTTAGAAGAACAGTTCCAAAAAAACTATCAAGTTTATCTTGAGGATGCAGAGCTCCATCACCTACAGCACGTAATGAGAGTAAAAGAAGGAGAGGTAGTTGAAATCATTAACGGAAAAGGAGACCTAGCACAGGCTGTAGTTAAACGTTTCGAAAAGCATAAAGCCTCCCTAGAAATTACTCAGCTATCTTCAGAGCCCTTACCCTCTCATAAACTTATTTTAGCTCAAGCCATTCCTCGCTTTCCCAGACTTGAATATATTTTAGAAAAAGCTACGGAACTTGGAGTTACCGAATTTTGGCTTTTCCCAACAGTAGGTAGTGAAAAAAAAGATTTCTCCCCATCTCAATGGCAAAGGATGCATCAAATTCTTATTTCTGCTCTGAAACAATCCGGTAGACTTCATATGCCTTCCTTAGAAATCAAGCCCCCTTTGGATGTATGGCCTAAGCCCAGCATGAGTGGATTTTATGGATCCACAGATCCTAAAGCCCCTCCTTTTTCTAGGCTTCTTTCACAAGGCTTAAGTAAGGACTATCTTTTTGTAATTGGGCCAGAAAAGGGGCTCACTCAGGGTGAAATTAGTCTTTGTGAAACCTATTCTCTTAAGGGAGTAAGTCTCAACCCAAATATCCTGCGAGTAGACACTGC
>JBEIFG010000265.1:0-1586 GCA_040382555.1 Chlamydiales bacterium
CCCAACATATTAAACCACTTTTTCCTCCACTTTCCGTACTTAGAAAGGAAGACTTGGAAGAAGCCTTTCTTAAAGAGGATCCGGTAATGCCATGCGATAATCCGGATATGTGTCACTTAAATGTGAACAGTTTTTTGTTCCATAAAAATGGACCATTTAAAAGGGAATATACATGTATAAATACCCATATTCAAGAAATACTTTCAATTGAACACAAAAATAGCGTGAAAATGAAAGAATATGGGCCCTTAGAATTACAGGAATTAATAACTATTCCAAAAATAATTGAGGGGTAAAAAGAGGACCAAAAATGCATAAAATTATTTTCCGATATAGAACGGAAAAAGGCGGATCAAAAATATATTTTAGACAAAGGTCTACTTAGGAAAAAAGACAAAAAAGGGAATGCTTTGGTTATAATACCACAGTTGTTAATCCCCGTTATTTTGAATCTTTTTCATTTTAAAACCCATGCAGGGTATGAAAAATTGGGGCTTTTGATAAAAACCCAATATACATGGAAAGGGATTGATGAAGACATAAAACAGTTTTGCAAAGGATGTCTTCTTTGCAATATGTATAAATCTTATCAGGTTTCCAAAAATAAAGTAGGATTCGCCAGGCCTATTTTTAATCCTTTAAGTTGTGTTCAGATAGACGTGGTATCTGGATTAGTAAATGTTAAAGGGTATGATAGGATTTTAACATGCATAGATATGTTCTCAGGATACGTAGTTCCGATACCTTTAAGAAAAGACACAAGTAAAAAAATAGCTGAAGCTTTTGAAAATCATTTTATGAAACAATTTGGACCTCCTCGTGAGATTTCTAGCGATAATGCTTCAAATCTCAGTGGACCAGGTATGAGAAAACTGCGTACTTTTTATTCAATTAAGCATAGGAAAACTACTCCCTACATGCCTACCTCACATGGGATGGTAGAAAATGCAAATAAAGGGATAGTCAGCAATCTAAAGATTTTATCTGACCAGTTTGAATTTACCTGGTTAGAATGTTTGCCGGTAGCTACATTCGTTTTGAATGCAGTACCGCGGACAAGCTTAAAGGGGAACTCACCATATTTTATATTTTTTGGAAGAGAACCAGACTGGTCGGATAGTCCGATGCCAGCTGATGAAGACAATATAAATATTGACAAATATAAAGAAAAGGTTATAAATAACTGTAATTTTTGTAAGCTGGTGGTAGAATTACTTCATGAAAAAAGGAGAATAGAAAACTCCAAAAAAGGGGGTATTATGAGAAGTTATCCCAAAGGAAGTTTAATTTATGCAAAAATAATGCAGCCACAGCTTAAAGCAAAGCTTAAACCTTTTTATATGAAGGTACCCTTTAAGGTTATTTCCGAGTATCCCACTATTGTTTATGCAAAAGATTATCTTGGTCGGGTTCAGTGGTATAGTAAAAATAATATCCATCCCGCCACAGACAGATCTGTAGAAATGTTTGATAAGCTGCCTCTTGACGTAAAGATAAGCTTAGGAGGGGTTTCAAACAGTGAAGAATGGGAACAATGGGAAAGAGATAAAAAATTACCTTCATACTTTTTTTTTATAAAAAGGAAG
>JBEIFG010000266.1:0-1573 GCA_040382555.1 Chlamydiales bacterium
GGCGTCATACACAGAATGTTAATTCCATTTGTGGAAAATAACTAAGCTATAGGCCCATTAAAAAAATCTTTAAAGTGACCTTGTAGAGATGCAGGAATAACCTCTTCAATTCCATCTTTGTCGTACATAACAAAGTAGGTACAGGCGATCATAATTCCAAAGCCTGTACTAAAAAGTGAAACAAATAAGGACAAGGCGCATACTAAAGACCTGCGCCAAGAAAGGCAGGCTTTTATCAAAAAAGGTAGCCACAGCGTTTTTTTAAAAAATAATATCGTTGCCATCAATAAACCAATGAAAATTTTGGTTAAGCAAAAAACACTCCAAATCACATCAGCAAATAGAAGAAATAGAAAAAAAAGGCGAATACAGATTAAGGAAAATAAACGATCTTTTTTCTGGGATGCTGCTTTAATTTTCTGATGTAAGGTGACAGTATCTTGACTTAACTCGCCACCAAAAAGATAGTCTGTATTAGCTTGATCAATCTCTGCCTTCTTAGTATCCAATATAGCCATGTACCGAGCCTACTTTTTGTGCTTTATTTTATTATACCCATTGAGAGCTGCAATTCGGTACCCTTCTGCATAGGTAGGGTAATTAAAAATTTGATCGATAAAATAGTCTATGCGAGCATTAAAGCTCATTGCTACTTGTCCGATATGGATCAATTCTGTCGCAGCTCTACCAATAATGTGAATACCAAGAATTTCTAAAGTATCCGCATGAAAGAGGATTTTAAACATACCTGGATCATTTCCTACTATAAGATTCCTAGCTATTTCATAATAGTAGGCCCGGCCTATTTCGTAACGAAATCCAAGCTGTTTGAGTTCTTCTTCAGTATATCCGCAGGACGAAATTTCTGGAATCGTATAAATTCCAATAGGATAAAAGGTGGGAAAGTGATGGGTTTGAATTCCAAAAGCATGCCTTGCTGCCAACCGACCTTGCTCCATGCTAGTAGCAGCAAGGGAGGGAGGACCTATTACATCTCCTGCTGCATAAATATTGGAGGAGGCGGTCTGAAAAAGAGCATTTACAGGTATATATCCTCGTTTATCAACGCTGATGCCAGCTTTAAAGACATCCATACCATCTACATTAGCTTCCCTTCCCAGTGCGTAAAGTAAAACCTCTGCCTTTTCTTTTTCACCATCTTTAAATTCCACTTCCACATAATCATGGACGCGTGTAATTTTTTCTGGTTCCTTATTTCCTAAGACCCTCAGCCCTATTTCACTTAAAGCTTTTTGAAGATGAAGTCCAATTTCGATATCTAGTAGAGGGAGTAGGTGACTCCTTTTATCAACCACAGTTACCTCAGTACCAAGAGCTGCAAAAAAACTAGCATACTCTGCACCAATAATGCCTCCTCCTAAAACTAACATAGTTTGTGGAACGTGATCAATGGATAATAGCCTTGTAGAATCGAGAACTTTTTCCGAGTCAAAAGGAACATGGATGGGATTTCTTGGCTTGGAACCTGAGGAGATTAAGCAAAACTCAAAGTCTACTTCATAAGCAGTATTACCCGAGATATCCGATACATAAATTTTTTTAGAGGAATCGA
>JBEIFG010000267.1:0-1563 GCA_040382555.1 Chlamydiales bacterium
AGATGCATAATCTAAACCACTAAAAAAACCTTCTTCTATATCGCGCTCTTCTTCTAATTGTGCAAAAGGAGTGCCAGGTCTAGAGATTTGTTCTTGGTAATCATAACCCGCCGCACTCACTGTTTGAGGAGAAATACGTTTTAAAGCTTCTTTAGGTTTAGGACTTTTCTTTTTGGCAACATTCACCTTTTTAGCTGGTAATTCTTTCTCCGAAGGCTTTTCTTCATTACCTGCCACCAATGAGAAAAGGTTAACACCCTCTAATAGAGACTCAAAATCTTTGGCTGAAGTACAAAAATAACCATTGGATGGAATAGGACTTTCGCACCTTCTGCCAGGAGAAGCTTTTAATTCAATAGTGATTTCTAGCATGTTCTTAGTAATGGGGTGGCTCAATCTCTTAGCATTCTCTGACAGGAATGCTTGATAAGAAGCTCCTGAAAACACTCTAAGGATTCCTTCTTCCAAAGCTAGAAAATAATCGTAAAAAGACACCATCTCGCGGGTCAAATCTTTAGGTAAAAAAGCTGCGAATTCGGCGCAATCTGTAGTTGAAGCTAGAATTTCCTTAAATGGTCTATGCTGTGCTAAATATTTCCCCCTTAATTCCAAAAACTTACTCATGAAAGGAACTACAGGGTAAAAGGATTTATATTCATCAAAAGGATATGTTCCATTGGATGTTTTTTTGGAAATACCCTCAAAAACAAAGTCTCCTACTGTTAAATCTGCAAAAAGCCTCACAATATTTTTTCTAAGTTGAAATGCGATTAAAAATAGCTGCCCTAAAGTATTTACTGGCTTTTGTCTACTGGAAAGAAGCTTACTCACGAGATGGATATCTGGAATCTTTGCTAAAGGGATGTATATTTTCCCCTCATCAAATTTATAAGCAGAGACGATTTCAAGCATTACCCAATCAAAATGGACCGAAGCATTTTGTAGCCCCTCGGCATCAAATTGAGCTATAATATTTGATATGTCGAAAATAAGCTCTTCAGTCTGATGACTTAGCTGTATCCTTTCAAAAAAATCTGGTATTAAACTTGAAATTCCGCTCAGAGGCGCACCTCCTTTGGATTCTAAAGACGATAGATACTCTAAAAACAAGCTCCTTTCATGTAAAATGGTTACAGGAATCATAAAAGCTGCCGCTTCCACATGAAGGATATTTTTTATAGAAGTAAAATCTTCCATAAACTCTCTTGAAAACCCATCCCAAGAAGATACCTGTAAAGGGCTTGGGCCAGCAGCGTTGCTTGGTTCAAGGCATTTGCGTAAAAGAAGATCTATAGCGCTTCCTAAATAATGCACTCTTGAGAGTAACGTGGCAGATAACCCTTCTCGGTGAGTTAAAGCAGTTCCTAGCTCTTGTATTTTTTGTAAAATAAGGCTCTGTGTTTGAGTGATTTTAGCCTCAATACTAGGTTTTTTTATAAGCTGAATTTTAGATCTAGCTAGACTTATTCCTAAAGAACGCACCTCTCTAAGAATCTCGCCCCCTCTTACGTCCATGATAGCTTGAGTAGGCTGAATGCTCATAATTACCTTTGTATTATAAAA
>JBEIFG010000268.1:0-1558 GCA_040382555.1 Chlamydiales bacterium
ATGTTGCTATTTTGCAAAAAGATTTTGATAAGGTTAAAAATATACTCTCTTCTACCTTGGATCCTAATCTATATGCAGTTCAGGATTGGTCAAGTAGAGATAAGCCAAAAACATATTTAAAAGTTTATGTGAAAGCAACAGGAACTTTAATAGATATCTATCACTTTGCAATAGATGAAAAAAATAAATCGATTTATTCCATCCTTTCTAACGGAGACTGTGTATTTTTACCCGAATCTTGGAAAATCAGAGAGAGAAGATTTACAATCCCAACCTCTTTTGATATAATGTTTCCTCTTAAAAAAGCCAATTTTGACGGAATAGAAGTGTTAGTTCCTGCGAAAACAAAAGAATATCTTCAACAAAGGTACGGTCAAAATATTGAACCAGCAAAGATATTTAATCCAGTGTCAGGAAATTACGAAAAAGATTTAACCCATCCGTATTGGCAGAGGGCGCATGCACAGTGACATCTACAATTCATTTTAATCCAATAGGTTTTTTTCGATTTCAAAAAAAAAAAAAGTATGAACTCGCGCGACAACCCCTAGATTCAGATCCTTCGATTGGTATGATTCAGTTGTCGCCAGGTAAAAATTTCGAGCAAGCTTTAGAAGGTTTAAATGAATTTGATAGAATCTGGGTGCTTTTTTCTTTTCATGCTTCCTTAGGATGGAAACCTAAAGTTTTGCCTACTCGATATCACAAAAAAATGGGTCTTTTTGCTACTAGATCCCCTTACAGACCTTGTTCAATCGGAATGTCTTGTGTAAAGCTTGTAGATGTACAAAAGAATTATTTATTAATTCAAGGCTTCGATCTTTTAGATGAGACCCCAATACTAGATATAAAGCCCTATATTCCCTACTGTGATAGCTTCTCTAACGTAAAATCGGGATGGGTGGATGAAGCTTTAAAAAATCGTTATACTGTGAATTGGACTCAAAATGCTTTATCCCAAAGAGACTTTCTTTCATCCAAGGGGGTACACTTTCAATCTGAAGTCTTTTCTTCTCTTGAATATTTTATTGGTCCATCTCACTACAACAGAATCAAATGGATAGAAAAAGATTTGTTTGTGCTAGCGTATAAAGCTTTTCGATTTGTAGTAAAAGCTTGCTCCTTGTCTAAGCAGGTCACTGTTTTATATCTTACAAGCGGTTTTGATTTGCAGGAATTATTGATCTTAGATGAAAAAGAAAAAGAGGTGCATCAACTTTTGCTTTCTCTATTTCCCGATAATGAGTATCTTCATATTAATTAATTGAAGCAAATATTAGGCTAAATATGTTAGGCAAAATTTTTAAAAGAGGTCTGATTGCAGTTGCTCCCATTACGCTGACTCTAGCGCTTATTCAATGGCTTTTTTCAAATTTAGAGGGAATTTTTAGCGAGCCAATTAAAGCGATTATTGGTGACCAATATTACTTTAAAGGGATGGGTATTTGTGTTGCTTTAGTTTTAATTTTCCTTATAGGATCAGTAATCAATAGCTGGATTATTCAGAAAATTTCTTCTTGGGGAACTTCTCTTTTAACAAGAATTCCCCTTGTAAAAA
>JBEIFG010000269.1:0-1538 GCA_040382555.1 Chlamydiales bacterium
CCTTTGCTCTTCTAGGACTTTATTGAGTCGGTAATTCAAATCATTAATCGAAACTCTTTTTTTTTCTTTTATTTTTCCGTAAAAGCTTCGTCGATAAAAATCTGTAAGGTCTATGATTGCTTCCCTTAAGGATTTTGAGGGTATTGTTCCTGAATTTAAGGAAGCCCCTCCCAAGTGAGGATCTTTTTCGATAATGATTACCTGTTTTCCAAGCTTTGCTGCTTGGATGGCAGCTTTTTGCCCTGCTGGACCCGAACCAATCACCACAAAGTCTATTTGCATTTTCTCCACAGAAATCACCTTAAGATAGGGAATAAAGGAATCCATTTTTTTTTGATTTTTTTATCCATAACACACCCAAATTACAGAGTCAACAAAGCAGGATAAAAAATAATTTTCTTTTAAGCTTATTCTTGTAGGCTAACCTCTTAGCCGATGACACTAGCTTATCCCTTTGAGTTCCCACGAGAACTTAATAATATTCTTGTCCGATAACAATGAAGTTGCTACACTGTTGCGCTATCACAATCGTATACGGAGTCCGAATCATGTCTAAAATTTGTCAAGTAACTGGCAAGAAACCTGTTACAGGGAATAAATACGCGATCCGTGGTATCGCAAAAAAGAAAAAAGGGGTTGGTCTAAAAGTCACAGGAATCACCCGTCGTCGCTTCCTTCCTAACCTTGTTAAAAAACGTTTTTGGTTTGCTGAAGAAAACCGTTTTGTTACTCTTCGTCTTTCCACTTCAGCCATGCGCACTATTGACAAGCTAGGTCTTGCTTCCATAGTTCGTAAATTACGTGCTGAAGGACAAAAAGTCTAGTGCTAAAGCAGCATTCCGTGCTGCTTTACACCTATTTCCAAAAAAATATTCAAAAGTCTTTTGCCTTTATTTGGCCATATTCTTTTCTATTTACCTTGGTTATTGCACATCTCACCCTCCCTTACCCTCTAAGAAACGTCCCTTAATTCTTTATTCCAGCGAAGCAGACGACTTAAAACTTGTTTATTTAAGAGCCATAGAAAATGCCAAAAAATCGATATTTCTTGTTATTTACGGTCTTACAGACAGTGATGTAAAAAATGCCTTGCATTATAAAATAAATGAGGGCTTGGATGTAAATATATTTTTTGATCCAGGAGGCTCAAAAGATATTGAGTCTTGCTTCCCTCCAGGGTTTGCTTTCCCCATTCTTTCTACAGGATTAATGCATAAAAAAATATTGATCTTAGACGATGAAACGGTCTTTTTGGGTTCCGCTAACCTCACTGAAACATCCCTAAGATTACATGATAATTTAGTAATGGGATGTTTATATCCCCCCTTAGCTCATTTTTTAAAATATTCTCAAGATACTTATTTTTCATTTACACTGGATGGACAAGAGATTGAAATCTTCTCTCTACCTGAAATTCAGAAGCGATCCTTACATAAAATTTTACATTGCATCGACAATGCCCAATCTTCGATTCAAGTCAGCATGTTCACATTTACACACCCCGATATTTTAGCATCCCTATTAGCTGCTCATTCTAG